>JAIVWI010000135.1:0-8444 GCA_048636595.1 Oceanospirillum sp.
ACATCGTCAACCATCGGATCCGGTTGATCAGGCCGGAGGACAATCCTGCCGTGGCGCAGATCATCCGCCAGGTGATGACCGAATTCGGTGCGGTCGGCTGTGGTTTTTCCATTGAGGACACCGAAGTGGACTCCATGTTTGAGGCCTACCCGGTTCCAGACTCCGCATTCTTCGTTATTGAACGGGATGGCCGGTTACTGGGCTGTGGCGGTGTGGGACCGCTGGCCGGAGGCGAGCCAGGCGTTTGTGAGTTACGCAAAATGTATTTTCTGCGCGAGCTGCGTGGTTCAGGCCTCGGAACCCGCTTACTGAAAATTTTGCTGAATGCCGCCCGGGATGCCGGGTACACAAGCTGCTACCTCGAAACCATGGATAACATGTCCCAGGCCAGGCAGCTCTATCTCAAGTACGGCTTCAAGCTCATCGAAAGCCCCCTGGGCAATACCGGGCACGGCAGTTGCAACCGCTTTATGGCAATGGATTTGTCGGCACACGAACTGTAAGAGGTCCCTTGGGGCAACTGTAAGAGGTCGCTTGCGGCCGACTTTTCCAGAGCTTTTCGGCCCCAAGGGACCTCTTACAGCAAAATTCTGTTTCACTCCGGCTGGTAGAAAATTGCTTCTGGTTTGCTACGCATCATCCGCGCTCTGACCAATGGGATCGGCGGACCCCCGAAGGACAGGAAGGTATCGTGGAATTCACGCCAGGCATCACGCTTTCCACGCGTGGCAGTCCAGTCATCGCGCAATTGCCGGATCATTAACTTGCCCATTGTGTAATTCAGGTAGGCAGGATCATAAGTTCCCCGTGCCGCCTGTTGCTCTGCGGTTCCCTGGCCCTGGTAGGCCTCTTCCATGAAGAATTTTTCCGACTCTTCAACCGTCATACCGCGGGCGTGCAGCCCAATGGCTGAAAGGAAACGCGCATTACGCAGCAGCGCCTTGGACAGTTGCCCGATACGGGTCTCGGGCGAAGCTCCGCGCAAGCCCGCCTCCAGCATCATTTCTTCGGTGTAGTGTGCCCAGCCTTCGCCGAAAGCGTAGGTTACGAATACGCGACCAAAATCCCAGTCTGCCCGGTTGGCATGGGTAAAGTTCAGGAAATGGCCCGGCCAGACTTCATGCACCGAAGTAAACAACAGGTCGGATTCCCCGGCAATATAGGCCTGCTGAACTTCTTCCGGCCATTGTGGATTTGGTGGTGAGATGTAATAGGTCGATGGTTGTTTGTTTTCGAACGTGCCCGGAATATTGATGTAGGCAAAATTTGAACGGGCATACGGTGGCGCCTCAGCGACCAGGGCTTCTTCATTGCCCGGAATCGTCACCAGCTCTTTTTCAAGCACGAATGCCTTGAGCTCCTCCAGCTGCAGACGGGCCGTTGCCACCGGACCGCCAGGCGGTTTGCGGTTCGCCATAAGGGAAAAGCAGCTGCGAATGCTCTCACCCGGGGCAAACTCCGCACAGGCCTCGCCCAGCGCAAGCTGGTTGCGTTTCATATCTGCCCGGCCGATGGCTTCGAGTTCTTCCAGCGAGACATCGACGCGTTCCGTGTCGTAAATCATCTGGCGGAACAGTTCCGGCCCAAGTGCATAGTCCTGAGTCGCCGTACCAAGATTTGATTTCAACCAGTCCGTCAGCTCTGTCATTGCCGCCGCAGCCGCAATGTTTGCCTCGGCAAATGCAGTCTGCAAGACTTCATCCTCGACAGCGGCAAATACAAGCGGCACATCGTTGCTGAAATAATCCGCGAAACCACCGAAGGAATCGATGCCGTACTGCAGGCGGGTCCGCGCCATCGGCATGCGCAGGTTGGCCCGGATCTGTTCCACGGCCCGGGGAAGATTTTGTGCATAGCGGGTGTATGACTTGATGCGCTCTTCCAACGGCGCGTAGTCCAGGGTGATATACGGGCTGGGATCCAGCGAGTCCGACATCCAGTCAAGATAGTAAGCCGGGTTCACGAACGGCCACTCGGCCTTTTCGAGCCAGAACAGCACCCGGTCGATCGCCGCCAACAGGTACTCCCGCTGATATTGGCCTTCTTCACCGAGATCTTCGTCGCTGAAATCCAGGGCATCCGCACGGGCCTGGTGCAGGCGGGCAATTTCTCGTGCAAGGCCTTCAGTACTCCAGTCCGGCAACTGCCCGTCAAACTCGTGCCGGCCCTGGGCCACGGCAAACGCCGGGTGGGCGACAAAATAATCTTCAATGTACTGAGTGACGAACGCCCTCCAGCTGTCGGAGGGCTTTTCCTGGTTTGCATTTCCGGATTCGATGGAAGATGAAACCGTCGAGTTTCCGGCAGCCGGTGAGGTTGTTTCAGATGTTCCGGATGGCTCGCAGGCTACGAGCATCACCAGGCAACTGACGATCAATGCAGGCTTGACACCCAACCTTAATAATTGCATTTAAAAATCCGAAAACCAGTTTTTCTAAGGGCGTGCTGACGCAAATGTAAGAGGTCGCTTGCGGCCGACCATTCCAGAGCCTGTCGGCCGCAAGCGACCTCTTACAACTTATTTCACGCCATGCATCAATTTGTTGATCAGCGGTGCAGCTACCAGGTAGGCGATACCGAAGCCAAGGCCGATCCAGAACAGCATCATGTAAATCTCGGCGTACTGGGCAATACTGGCGCCGGCTGCCACGCCGTGACCACCGCCGCCCCCTGATGCAATGGCGGCGATGATACCCGCCACGTACTGCGCCATGGCGATCGAGAGAAACCAGCCGCCCATGGCCATGCCAGTTTCTTTCTCAGCTGCAAGTTTCGTCACCATGGACAAACCAATGGGTGACAGGCACAACTCGCCGGTCGTGTGCAGCAGGTAAACCAGGGCCATGAAAATCCAGGGAACCAACCCTGCGGCGTTCTGAAAGTGGTTGATCGAAAATACGAGCAAATAAAATCCCAGGGCAACCTGGATCAGTCCCAGCGCAAATTTCCTCGGAATAGAGGGGTTGAGACTGCGCTTGTCAAGCCACGGCCAGATAGCGGCGAACAAAGGGGCAAACAACAGGATGTACAGCGGGTTGAGCGACTGGAAGAGACCGAAACCACCGGCCTGCCAGGTTTCCATGCTGCCGACTATCGGCGTGACGAACTCACGGGCGAAGAAGTTCATTGAGCTGCCAGCCTGCTCGAACAGCGCCCAGAAGCAGGCGTTGGCCACGAACAGAATCAGCATCGCAATATAGCGTTGCAACTGCACCTTATCGCCTGAGCGAATACCGGCGAGGATGAAATAAGCGATCAGCGCGATCATGATACCGACCAGCAGGTAGCCGAGAATCGTGCTTTCCGACAACAGAAAAAAAACTACGCCGGACATCACAATGGCCCCGGCACCGACGGCGAAAAACCGTCCCCAGCCATCCTTGCCTTCCGGTGGAAGGCCAATATGGCCCAAAGATTTCTTGGCCACTTCCAGGAACAGTGTGGACAGGATCATGCCAATACCGGCTGCCAGGAATCCATATTTAAGACCCCAGGTCGCGCCGATCCATGTTGCCGTTACAATCGGAGCGATGAGGGCTCCAAGATTGATGCCCATGTAGAAAATCGTGAAACCCGAGTCCCGCCGTATGTCTCCGGGAGCGTACAGCTTGCCAACCATGGTCGAAATATTGGGCTTGAACAGGCCGTTACCCGCCACGATCAGCGCCAGTCCCACCAGGAACCAGTTCAGGTCCTCGATCAGCAATACGAATAGCCCGGCTGCCATGATAATGGCGCCCAGCAATATGGATCGTTGGTAACCCAGCACGTGATCAGCGATGTATCCGCCGATGATACCCGTTGCATACACCATCGCCGTGTAGCCGCCATAAACCAGGCTCGCTTCAGCATTGGCATTGCTGCCCATGTGACTGAAAAAGGTTGTTGCCACGTAAACCGCGAGCACGGCACGCATACCGTAGTAGGCGAAACGCTCCCACATTTCAATATTGGAAAGCTGCCACAGGGCCTTGGGATGTCCGAGAAACTCTCCCGGCGGAATGTCCGGGGTATTCGCCGTATCGGTTTGGGTGCTCACTGATTCCCTCCGGGGTTTATCATGGTTAATTATTGGTTTGACCGGTTCCGGTGTGAGCCGGAAATCAAAGTGCCGCAAGCATAACAGACACATGGCTTATTGGCCCGAAAATTGGGTCCAGCAGAGATTTTTCGGAGATTATTCGAATTTAATGGCCGAATTATGTTTCAAGGGGAGGTGATTTCGGTACGATAAAGCCATGTACACCCTGCTCATTACATTTTTCCTGATTTCAATCGTCGTATCCTTCCTCTGTTCTCTTTGGGAAGCGGTGCTGTTGAGCATCACGCCCAGTTATGCCCAGCTAATGCTCAAGGAAGGAAACCCGATTGGCCGGCAACTTCAGGCCTTCAAGGAAAACATCGACCGGCCACTGGCTGCGATTCTGTCGCTGAATACGATTGCCCATACGGTCGGCGCCATCGGTGTGGGCGCACAAGCCGCGCAAATCTGGGCTGAAACCAACCCGATGATCACGTCGGTCGCTGTACCGGCCATCATGACCCTGGGCATTCTGATCCTGTCGGAGATCATCCCCAAAACCATCGGCGCCAACCATTGGCAAAAGCTTGTTCCGTTCATGGTCAAATCCCTGCAGATAATTATCTTCGCGCTGTACCCGCTGGTCTGGCTTGGCCAGTTCATCACCCGCGCCCTGAAAAAAGACAAATCACAAAGCGTATTCTCACGTTCAGAGTTTCTCGCCATGGCCGAAATCGGAGTCGAAGAAGGGCACGTGGAGCCCCAGGAATCAGAGGTAATCGAAAACCTGTTGCTGCTCCATACCGTTCAGGCCAAGGACATAATGACGCCCCGACCGGTGGTCAAGGTTGCGTCTGAAGAGATGACGATCCGGGATTTTTTCGAAGACAACAAGAAATTGCCATTTTCCCGTATCCCGTTATACGAGCGGGATGCCAGGGAAGACATCTCAGGTTATTTCCTTAAAGACAAGCTGCACACCAGCTTGCTTCATAACAAGGGGAACGAACCACTCAGGTCAATAAGGCGCGAGATCATCATTATCCACGAAACCTTTCCTGTGCCGGACCTGTTCAAACTGTTCCTTGAAAAACGCGAACACATTGCATTGGTCGTGGATGAGTTCGGAGGAATGGCCGGCATAATTACCATGGAAGATGTGATCGAAACCCTGCTGGGCACCGAGATCATCGACGAGGCCGATCACACGGTGGACATGCAGGCATTGGCAAGGGAGAAATGGAAGCAGCGGGTCCGCAAGCACGGCCTGGTTCATGAACCAGGCAAGGACCCCACCGAAGAAAGCGAATAATGTAAGAGGTCCCTTGGGGCCGACCTTCCAGAGCGGTCGGCCCCAAGGGACCTCTTACATGCGATAATCGGAAACAACAATCAAGACAACATTCAAGGTAAAGCCATGGACCATCCGTCAGTTCAAAAATTCGTCGATGAAGTCTGGATGGACTCCATCGTTCCCGAGCTCGTCGAGTACATCAAGATCCCCGCCAAGTCCCCGCATTTCGATCCTGACTGGGAAAAGAACGGCTATATAGAGGATGCGGTTCAACAAATTTTCGCCTGGTGCGAATCCCGGGATATTGCCGGGATGGAATGTGAAATCGTGCGGCTGCCGGGACGAACGCCGCTGATCTTCATGGATATTCCCGGTGACAACGATGACACCATTTTGCTTTACGGGCACCTCGACAAGCAGCCTGAAATGACCGGCTGGGCCGATGGCCTGGGGCCCTGGATCCCGGTCATCAAGGACGGCAAACTATACGGCCGCGGCGGCGCAGATGATGGTTATGCCGCCTTTGGCTCACTGACAGCGATCATGGCGCTGCAACGCGAGAAGATGCCCCATGCGCGTTGCGTGGTCATTATCGAGGCCTGTGAAGAATCCGGCAGCTATGACCTGCCCTTTTACATTGATCACCTCAAGGACCGTATCGGCACACCCTCGCTGGTGGTCTGCCTGGATTCAGGGGCAGGCAATTACGATCAACTCTGGTTGACTGTCTCCCTGCGCGGCATGGCGGCCGGCACACTGCGCGCCGATGTACTGAAAGAAGGCGTCCACTCCGGTTATGCATCCGGGATCGTTCCATCCAGCTTCCGGATTTTGCGCCAGTTGCTCAGCCGGCTGGAAGATGAAGCCACCGGCCGTGTATTGCCGGATTACCTCTACGCCGACATCTCCGACCAGCGCATGCGGCAAAACCAGCGCATGGCGGACGCCCTTGGTGACGGAGTCTATGATGTTTATCCTTTCTGTGAAGGTGTAAAACCGCAGGCGGAAAACAACCTGGAACGCATCCTGAACCGGACCTGGCGCCCGGCCCTGTCCGTAACCGGTGCGGAAGGGATGCCTTCGCTCGAGTCTGCGGGTAATGTGCTGCGCCCCTACACTGCCCTGAAACTGTCGATGCGCCTGCCACCCACCGTGGATGGAGAAGAAGCCACACTGAAAATCAAAGAAACCCTGGAAGCAAATCCGCCGCAAAACGCCCATATCAGTTTCGAAGCGGACCATGCTGCGTCGGGCTGGAATGCACCGGACATCGCGCCCTGGCTCGACGCCTCACTGGAAACAGCTTCACAGGCTGCGTACGGGCAAAGCGTGATGTACATGGGTGAGGGTGGCACCATTCCATTCATGGCCATGCTGGGAGACTTTTTCCCCCGCGCCCAGTTCATGATCACCGGTGTGCTGGGACCCAATTCCAACGCACACGGGCCGAATGAGTTTCTGCACATTCCCTTCGCCCGCAAGCTGACTGCCTGCGTAGCGCAGGTGATTGCCGATCACTATCACAGAAAGGCATGAACCGGCTCGATTACACATCAGTTTCATCACCAGGTTGGTCGAAGAAACCCGTGCCGCGCCCGAATTCAGAAAAGTATCGCCCGGTAGCCTTCCTGTTGAAGACGGACATGGACCGTCATGGCTGACACCGCCATGGTTACCTGTGGCAGCAAATCATCAGGGCCATAGCCATAATAGGCGGCCGTTTGCCCGCAGATATAGATATCCACACCGGCCTTACCCAGCGCCTCTACCAGGCCTTTACTCCCGTTAGGCACACTGAAATGTTTTGCATGCGCCTGTTCATTGAGTGCCGCCCGCGCGCCGGAGCCATGCAAAACGATAGCCATTTTCAGGTTTTCGGCTGGGGTGCCATTGCGGGCCTGCATATTGAGAAACCGTGCTGCGGATTCGATGCTGCGGTTCAACTCCGCAGGGTCTTCGGGGCCTTTTCCGACATCCATGACGACCTTGTACTGCTGGTCCGGCAAGAGATTATAGCTACCTTGCGGAACGGCAAAAACAGGCCCGTAGTTGTCAATTACCGGGCCCGTGGCCGGTTCGCTGGCAATGGCCGGCGAACCCACAAGAAATAGGAGGAGAAAAAATATTTTGGTGGTCAAACGCATGGTCGCTCCGTTACTCATTCCGCCTGGCTAAGATAATATAAACCGTTAGAATACGCCATAGAACATGGGAATAGAGATTCTGACAACACCAATGACTTGTAAAAGAAAAGAACAAATCCGTACATTACTCAAAGGTATCGAAACCGGTGAAGAAGAGTCTGTGGCTGCCATCAATCAAGACAAATACATTCAACACAACCCTCAAACTAAGGAGGGAGGTAAAGGATTGGCTGAGCTATTCAAACAGCTAGCCAAAAGTTCACCAAGAGTTAACATCGTGCGTATCTTTTCAGACGGCGACTATGTAGTTGCCCATACTGAGTATGACTTCAAAAACTCGAACTGAGGTTATCCCTCCTCTTAGCGAATGGAAAAACAACAATGGAAAATTCTAAAGCAATACTAATTTACAAACGTCTTTCAAAGATAATCAGGAGACTCTGATAATGATTAAATTTGTTATGTGTTTAACGCGACACCCTGACATGACTCGCGAAGAATTCAAAGATTATTGGATGAATAAACATGGCCCATTTTTTATGAGTAATGCTGACAAGATGGGGGCAAAAAAATATGTCCAGTCACACACGCTGGACACACCATTGAATGAAGCACTAAGGATCTCTAGAGGGATGATTCCTGAATATGATGGCGTTGCGGAAGTATGGTTCGAGTCAGAAGAAGCACTTATGGAAGGAATGAGCTCACCCGAAGGCCAGGAACTAGGTGCAGCATTGCTGGAGGATGAGGGAAATTTTATCGATCATTCAAAGTCTTCGGCATTCATAGTTGAAGAGCACGAATTTTAAGTGGCTAACAAGTGCATCAAGTCGGACATTAAAAGGCTAACGCCTTTTTCTACCGCTTATGCCAGGCGTTGAATCCTGTAGTGAGGTGTGGCAGGAACGAATTCAGGCGCGGGTGACACAAGCGGGTGAGATATCGGATCATTTGGGTGAAAGGCTGCTTGGAAAGTAGAATCCTT
>JAIVWI010000136.1:0-8405 GCA_048636595.1 Oceanospirillum sp.
GCGAACATCCCATCATGAGCCCCGTCAAACAAACAGTTACAGTTGAAACCTTCATTATATCTCCTGTTGAGCCTGGTGTGGCCGGAGCTGCCCTTCTAACCGAGAGTTCCCTGATATTTGCGCGCGTAGTTGTCCAATTCATCGCCGCGACCGAGGGCGCGTGGATCCTTCGTTTGGACCAGATCTTTCTTGAGCCTTGCAGCCAGGTCGGCCTTGACATCGGCATATTGGCCCCGGTCGGCAAGATTCTGCAATTGATATGGATCCTTCTTCACATCATACAACTCCTCAGCCGGACGCTTGCCAAAGGCCAGGTCAAAGTAATATGCTTGATCCTTGCGATGATTGCACAGATAGGCCTTCGTTGGTGAGCCATCGCAGTCGCCGAAGCCGCCGGTCGGATCGTCATCGGGCCAGACGGGCCCTTCGGGATCGCCCGCAGGCCAACGGTCGGGCGCCAGGTTGTGGATGTACAGATACTGCTCCGTGCGGAAGGCGCGCATGGGATAGCCCCAGCCGCCTTTTCGCCCGCCGGGGAAGTGACGCTCGACACCCACTACTGCGTGATCGCGTTTGGGATCGACCTGACCGGCAGCGCTCGATTGCAGAATCGCAAGGAGGCTACGGCCCGTCATGTTTCTGGGAACGGCCGCGCCGGCGGCTTCCAGGAAGGTCGGAGCGAAGTCCGTGAAGCTTACAAAATCGTCCAGGACGCGACCTGGTTTGACTTTGTTTGCCCACCGGATGGCGAGCGGCATATGTATTCCGAACTCATAACAGGTGGCCTTGGCACGAGGGAATGGCATCCCGTTATCAGCGGTGACCACGACAAGGGTGTTGTCAAGTTCCCCGGCATCCTCGAGCTTCTTCAGCATCCGGCCCAAATGCTCGTCGAACCACTCAAAGCGGGGCGCAAACTCCGCCAGGATGAACGTTTCGAAAAACCAGCTTGTATGCGCCAGGTGCCATTTGACCGGGCTGGCTTCCGGCATGGACTGTAATTGCTGGTCTTCCGGGCTGAATGGCGATGCGATTTGTTCCGAGTGCTCACGTACGGAACAGAATGCTTCGATCAGCACCTGGCGATGCTCCGTGTAATCCCGGGCAGGCAATGCGTTGAAATTGATTGGCTCGCCTGTTGTCGCTTTTTCAGTCAATCCCGAACTTCTTCAACTTGTAGCGGAATGAGCGGAAACTGATGCCGAGTTCCTCGGCAGCCCGGGTTTTGTTGTAACGCGCTTTTTGCAAGGCGTCTTCCAGCATCTTCTTTTCGATGTCTTCTATATAGGAATCCAGCGACTGGTCGTCCGACTTTTCCTCGGTATCCGCATCATGTACACCGACGTGTTCCAGCTGCAGGTCGTCTTCCTCGATGACATCCCCCTCACACAGGGTCACCGCCCGTTGCAGGATATTGATCAGTTCACGAACGTTGCCGGTGTAGTCGTGCTGTTGCAGTGCTTCCATGGCTGCTTCTGAAATCCTGGGGGTTGTTTGTCCTTCCCATTGTTCAGCGACCTCCTCAAGAAAGCGTTCCGCCAGCAAGGGAATATCATCCCGGAGTTCACTCAAACCGGGCATGTGCAGCTCGATGACGTTCAGGCGGAAATAAAGGTCATTACGGAATTTTCCGCTTTCCACCAGGGGCTTCAGGGGCTTGTGGGTGGCGCTGAGGATACGCACATCTACCGGCACCTCCTGGCGGGCCCCGATCGGCATCACGGCTTTCTCCTGGATGACGCGCAGCAGTTTCACCTGCATGTGCAGCGGCAGGTCGGCCACCTCGTCCAGCATCAGGGTTCCGCCGTCAGCCGCCTGGAACAGGCCTTCCTTGTCCGCGGCCGCACCGGTAAAGCTGCCTTTCTTGTGGCCAAAGAATTCGCTTTCCATCAGTTCGGTGGGAATGGCGCCGCAATTGACCGGGATGAAAGGCCCGTCAGCCCGGGGACCCAGTTCATGGATCAACCTTGCCGCCAGTTCCTTGCCTGAACCGGAATCCCCGCTGACCAGAACCGGCGCCTGGCTGCGCGCCAGCTTGGCGATCATGGTTTTGCATTGCATGATGGCCGGAGAGTTCCCACTCAATCGGTCGAGTATGGAATCTGGCGCCTTGCCTGCAGATTCACCTTGTGGGGCCTCCTCGCGAGGTTCTTCACTTCTCAGCTTGAGCGCTGTGTTCACCAGTTTGCGCAGTACCGCCAAATCCACCGGCTTGGAGACGAAATCAAATGCGCCTATTTTCAGGGCATGGACGGCATCTTCGATTTTTCCGTGCGCGGTGATGACCGCTGTGGGAAGGTCGGGGAACTGATTGGAAATCTCTTCCACCAGGTCGAGCCCGTTTCCATCCGGTAAACGCATGTCGGTAAGGCAAAAGCTGAAACTTTGCTCCTGCAGGGCCTGCCTGGCCTCAGTGAGGTCTTCAGCGGTGGTGACATCCAGCCCCATCCGGCTGAGTGTCAGGTTGAGTAGTTCGCGAATATCGGGCTCATCGTCGATCACCAATACTCGCTGCGCGTTCTGAATCATATTGATTCCTGTACCGTAATCCGGTTCATTATATATGTCATTGCGGGTGCTGACCCTAAACTATTCGCTTCACAGTCTTTGTTTTGGGGTTTCCACGCGCCAGGGCCAGGCGAATGTGGAAAAAAGCACCCTGCCCGGGTTCAGAGTCTACCGTAAGTTCGGCCTGGTTTGCTTCACAAAGTTGCCGGGCGATATATAAACCAAGGCCTGAACCCGCCTTCCGGGTGGTGTAAAAGGGCTCAAAAATTTTGCCCAGCTGCGCTTTGCTGATGCCCGGGCCATTATCGGCCACGGTGATGATGCAAAATCCAGACTCTTCGTCCTTGGTCAGGACCAGCCTGACCCTGGGGGTGGTGGACCTGTCCTTGCTGGCATGGTCCACGGCGTTGTCCAGCAACTTCCACAGGCACTGGTTCAACTGGCCTTTGTCGTACAGGACCAGGGTTTCCTCGGTACTGATGGCAGCCTCGAAATCGAGATTGCGCATGACCTGGGATGCCTTGAACTCACTGGCAAATTCAGGCAGGAAGGTATGCAAGGGCACCAGTTCCGGGCGGGAATGTTCCCTGCGCGACAATTGGAGGATGTTTTCCACGATCCCGTTCATGCGCTTTGCATGGTTCTGAATGATGTTGACCAGCCGCATTTCCGACAGGCCGATCTGGGGTAATTCTTCCAGTAACTGGGCCGCGTGATTGAGTGCAGCCAGCGGATTACGGATTTCATGGGCAATACTGCCGGAAAGCTTGGCCAGGGTATTGACGGACAATTCAACTGCCCTTCGGGCTACAACGTTATTGTCGCTGAGAAAAATAAGGGCGCCGAATTTGGGATTGCCGGGCAGTGCTACATAACTCGGTAGTACCTGGGTCTGACTGGGTTCCAACAGCACGGGTTTCGGGTCAGAATACGTGTCCTTTTTCCATGCGTCGAGTGACTGGTTTAGCCTGGGCGACAGCGTTCTCAGGCGGCGTTGGCGAACCTTTGGGCTGCCCATCAGGAACCAGGCCGCTTCGTTCATTACCTGGATCGTGCCGTCGGGGTCTACAGCGAGCACGCCCGTTCGCATGCGCCGGATAATCAGTTCGTTGACCTGCTCCAGTTCGGACAGCGTTTCACGTTGTTTTTCCGCAATCAGCCGGTAATCCCGGGCCCAGTACGCCAGTTGATGGGTCATGATTGCTGAAACCATGGCGGTGACACCGTACAGGCCGGCGTTCAACATAGGTTGCACGGCAGTGACGCCCGTGAAGTAATTCCAGAGCGCATGGCCGATAATTGTCAGGCTGGCTATGGATGCCAGGAACAGGGCAATTCGCAGCGGCAGCAATACAGCGGCAACGGCGCTGGTGAATACCAGCAGGATGCCGAGCCCACCCTCGGTGCTGCCCAGGGCCAGCACGAGCATGGAGAGAAACAGGATGTCCGTGATCAGTGAGTAGGTGGCCAGCTTGAAGACATCGGCGTTCTTGCGCCGGGCGCTGAACAGCAGAAAAGCAGCAAATAGCAGGTAAGAGACCAGTACGGCGTCGGCAAAAGAACGGTTGCCACTTAATTCACCGATGTTCATCAGGTTGCCAAAGTGGGCAACGCTCAGCAGCATGGCAATAACCATGCGATAAATGTTCAGGTAGTTAACAACACTGCGCGTCAGCGAAGACGACAAGGGGTATGAAGTGAAATTATCCGGCCTTTTCATTGACACGACTTGTGAGGAAGCAATCCCTTTCCCTGTGTTGCATGATGTGGATAAAGTGCGCCGCGAGAGTATAACATCCAGTGCAGTGAACACTGAATTGTCTTTGATTTAATCGTGGATTCAGGAGAAAATATCCATCGCTACCAGAATCCCGGTACCCGTCCCGGATCGGGTGTCAGAAACCCTGAATCCAATTGTGAGGAATAAGCATGAATTTTCATGAATACCAGGCGAAGGATCTGTTCGCCCAATACGGAATACCTGTGCCTGCCGGCATCGTCGCCAGTACGCCCCTTGCCGCCGTGGAAGCTGCGCGCGAACTGGGGGGGAGCATGTGGGTGGTCAAGGCCCAGGTTCACGCCGGTGGACGCGGCAAGGCGGGTGGTGTGAAGCTGGCGCATAGCCTGGAGGAGGTCAGGGCGGAGACGGAACGCATGCTCGACCTGAAAATAAGCACCTACCAGACCGCCGGGCTGGAGTTGCCTGTTGACAGCGTGTTGATTGCCGAAGCAGTGGATATTGAAAGTGAGTTGTACCTGTCCGCCCTGGTCGATCGGGTCAATCGTTGCATCACCTTCATGGGCTCGGCAGCAGGTGGGGTCGATATTGAGCAGGTCGCGGTGGATTCACCTGAAAAAATCTTCTCGGTGAAAGTTGACAACCTGGCCGGCCTGCAAGCTTTTCAGTCCCGCCAGATGGGTTTCGGGATGGGGCTCAATGCAATCCAGGTCCGCCAGTTGGGCAAAATCATGTCCGGCATGTACCGGCTCTTTTGTGACAAGGACCTGAGCATTATCGAAGTGAATCCGCTGATCATAGACAAGCAGCAAAATCTGCTGGCGCTGGACGCCAAGATCAACGCGGATGACAATGCCCTGTTCCGTCATCCGGACCTGGCGGCCATGCGCGACGAGGCCCAGGAAGATCCCACCGAGGTGGCGGCCAGCAAGCATGACCTCAATTACATCACACTGGACGGCAATATTGCCTGCATGGTGAATGGCGCCGGCCTGGCCATGGCCACCATGGATGTGATCAAGCTCAACGGTGGGGAGCCCGCCAATTTTCTGGATGTGGGTGGCGGCTCGAATGCTGAGAAAGTCAGTGAAGCATTCAAGCTCATCCTGGCCTGCGAACAGGTGGAGGCCATCCTGGTGAATATTTTTGGCGGCATCGTACGCTGCGATGAAATTGCCGAGGGCATTATTCAGGCCGTAAGTGAAGTGGGCGTAGAGGTTCCCGTGGTGGTCCGGCTGGAAGGCACCAACGTTGAGCAGGGCAGGCAGTTGCTGGGTGAAAGCGGCCTTTCGATTATCGCTGCGACTGATTTGAATGACGCGGCAAAGAAAGTGGTCGCGGCAGCGGCAACACCAACGGCAGCGGCATAGGCATCGGAGAAAAATAATGAGCGTATTGATTGACAGCAAAACAAAAGTCCTTTGCCAGGGGTTTACCGGCAACCAGGGCACTTTCCATTCCCGCCAGGCGCTGGATTACGGCACCCGCATGATGGGTGGCGTCACGCCGGGTAAGGGCGGCCAGGAGCACCTCGGCCTGCCGGTATTCGACACGGTGGCAGACGCGGTAGCTGAGACCGGCGCTGATGCGAGTGTTATCTATGTGCCGCCGGCATTTGCCGCGGACGCGATCCTCGAAGCAGTAGATGCGGGCATACGGGTGATCGTCGCCATTACCGAAGGTATTCCCGTGCAGGACATGATTACCGTGAAGGCCGTGGTGGATGACAGACCGGATACCTGGCTGATTGGCGCCAACTGCCCGGGCATTATCACGCCTGGAGAATGCAAGATTGGCATTATGCCGGGGCAGATTCACAGCAAGGGCCGCGTGGGGGTGGTATCGCGATCGGGCACTCTGACCTACGAAGCGGTTTACCAGACAACCCTGGCCGGGCTCGGCCAGTCGAGCGTTATAGGCATTGGCGGCGATCCGATCCAGGGCATGAATTTTATCGATTGCCTGCGCCTGTTCCAGGATGATCCGGAAACCGAAGGCATCATCATGGTGGGTGAAATCGGCGGTTCCGCCGAGGAAGACGCAGCCGAATTTATTGCCGGTCACGTGACCAAGCCGGTGGTGGCGTACATTGCCGGTGTCACGGCGCCCGCGGGCAAACGGATGGGCCACGCAGGCGCCATCATTGCCGGCGGCAAGGGCACCGCTGAGGCCAAGTTCAAGGCGCTGGAAGCGGCAGGAGTCACTACTGTCCGTTCACCGGCAGACCTGGGCAGTGCGATCCTCGAGCGTTTGCAGGACTAAGACCCTGCCGGACTTAACATGATCGGCTTTTCCTCGCTACGATCGGTCCAGTCCGACAGGCTCCTGGGGTCCCTTAATACTTGCCCTGACAGCGCCCTGATGTCTCCATGATCACCATCGCACTGGCTCAATATGATTTCCTGGTTGGCGATATCCGGGGGAATTTGGGCAAGGCCCAGGGGCTGATTGCCGAGGCACGAAGTAAAGGGGCAGACCTCGTCCTGTTCCCCGAGATGGCGTTAACGGGCTATCCTCCGGAGGACCTGTTGCTGCGCCCCGGTTTTCTCAAGGCCGTGCGCCATGCTACGCATGAACTGACTGAAGGTGTGCAGGGCATAGACGTGGTGATCGGCCATCCCTGGGAAGAGCAAGGTCAGCGCTACAACGCGGTCAGTTGGTTACGTGATGGCCGGCTGGCCGGTCGTTACTTCAAGCAACTGTTGCCCAATTACGCAGTGTTCGATGAGCGGCGTTATTTTACTCCCGGATCTGAGACGCTGGTCCTCGAACTGAAAGGCACCCGAATTGCTGTCCTGATCTGCGAGGATACCTGGGCATCCCAACCTGCTTTGCAGGCAAAAAAACTGGGCGCTGAATTATTGCTGGTGCCCAATGCATCGCCTTACCGCGATGACAAGTTAGCCAGGCGCAAAGAAATGTTTGCCGATCGTCATGAAGATACCGGCCTGCCGATGGTCTACTGCAACCTGGTAGGCGGGCAGGATGAACTGGTGTTCGATGGCCGCAGCATGCTGATGGACCGGCAGGGCAACTGCACCGGACCGGGGCCACTGTGCGAAGAAACCCTGTTGCTGGCGGATTTTCATCCGGGCACCGGTTCACTGGAGGCACGCGACTGGCCAACGGCGCCGGACGATCCAGTGGAGGAAATTTACCGGGTCCTGGTTTGTGGCCTGCGCGACTATGTTCGCAAGAACGGTTTCAGCGACGTGGTGTTCGGTTTGTCCGGCGGGATCGATTCGGCGCTGACCCTGGCCATCGCGGTGGATGCCCTGGGCGCTGATCGGGTGCACACGATCATGATGCCGTCACGGCATACCTCGGGCCTGAGCCTGGACCTTGCGCAGGAACAGGCGGTCATGCTGGGCGTGGACCATCGCTGCATTTCCATCGAGCCGGCGTACGAGGAATTACTCCGCTTGCTGGAGCCTTCCTTTGCAGGCTGTGCTCCGGACGTTACCGAGGAAAACCTGCAGGCAAGAGTCCGCGGTGACATCGTGATGGCCCTGTCGAACAAGTTTGGCTGGCTGGTGCTGGCGACCAGCAACAAGAGCGAACTGGCGGTAGGTTACTGCACGATTTACGGCGACATGTGCGGTGGTTTCGGACCGTTGCTGGATTGCCTCAAAACCCGGGTCTATGACCTTGCCCGCTATCGCAACAGCGTTTCGCCCGCCATTCCCGAAGCAGTGATTGATCGCGCCCCTTCGGCAGAACTCGCCCCCGGCCAGTCGGACCAGGACTCCCTGCCGCCCTATGCAGTGCTGGACCAGGTCCTGAACCGCTACGTAGAACTGGATTGGTCGATTGCCCGGATCGTAGAGGATGGTTTCGACGAAACAATGGTCCGCCGCATCGCCGCACAAGTCCTACTGAGCGAATACAAGCGCCGCCAAGCCCCCCCAGGCATACGAGTCACCCACCGCGCCTTCGGCCGCGACCGCCGCTACCCCATAACCTCCGGCTGGCGCGAAAGCAAGTCAGACTATTGATTCCCCGTCATCCCGGATCGGCATAGCCACCCCCCCTCGTCATCCCGGATTTGCGTAGCAACATCCGGGATCCAGTCTGTGAGAAACGAACTGAAGAGTGCCGGGCACTTATATGGCAGTTGCTGGATTCCGGATGCGACTACGTCGATCCGGAATGACGGAGG
>JAIVWI010000137.1:0-8265 GCA_048636595.1 Oceanospirillum sp.
AGGTGATCGAAGACGCGCCAGGCAGTTACGTCAAAATGAAATAGGATTAGTGCTCTTCCTTTTCTGACTTGCCTTCATCATCCGGCCTGGACGGACTCATCGCGGCCATGAAAGTCTGCTGCAACTGGTTCATCCAGTCCATGTTCTGCCGGGTGATGTCGCTGACCAGGTCCGACGGGGATTTCATGAGTTTCTGCATCCGCTCGCTGAGTTGGGAGCGTTGACGATGGAGCAGGTCCAGCGCCATCTCCAGGTAGCGGGATACCAGTTTTTGCATGGGGTGACCATAAAACCGGATCAGGGCAGTCAGGATGGTTTCATTGAGGATGGGCTGGCCCAGCGATTCCTGTTCGGACACCAGCTGCAGCAACACTTCGCGGCTGATGTCCTTTTTGCTCCTGGCATCAATCACCTGGACCGTAACTCCGGAAACAATCAATTGTTTCAGATCTTCCAGCGTGATGTACTGGCTGGTGTTGGTATCGTAGAGCCGCCTGTTGGCGTATTTCTTGATGATTCGTGTCATTTCACAGTCACAGGCCCCGAAACTTCAGCCTCAGGCCGCTTTTGCTTTTTTACTTTTGGGAGCTTTCGCCCTGGTCTCATTGGCCGCGGGAGAAACCAGGTCACTGGCGGCGCCAGTTACGCCGCTTTGCAAATCAACAGCGACTTCTTTCAAGTCACCAGCCCATGTGGCAGTACGCTTGCCAAGCTCCGTGGCGAGATCCTGGTGAGCGGAAACCGTATCGGCGAAGGATTCACCTGCATAAAGGGCATCAATGCGCTTGCGGTTGAGGTTCAGCAGGTCTTCCGCGAAAGAAAGCTGCAGTCGAGCCGCCTTGTCGAATGAATCGGCAATCTGCAGATGCGTCTTTTTTGCCGTTTTCAGGAAGGGATTTTCACTCGAAAACATGATTTCAGGGTTGAACAGATCAGTTAGCTGGGTCATTTCATTACTCCGGTGTTTACTGTTTGCGAATGAGTATAGAATATCAGGTTAAATGGTGCAGTGCAACATATTGCAACTACTTGTTATATATGTTTTTAATATGTATCAATATTGCAGTGCAATGTGGCTTCGGAATCACCCTGCCTGGCAGTTTACTGTAAGAGGTCCCTTGGGGCCGACAAACCTGAATAATCGGCCCCAAGGGACCTCTTACAACGCATCTACATGACACTGGGCAGTTGTTTGTTGCTTATTTCCTGATATCTTCTTTGCCATGAGCAAACTATCAAGCCTGGAAAAGGTCCTGGACCAGGCTACCACCTACCAGGAATGGACGATTGCGGCACAGGCGCTGGATGAATTTGAAGGCAAAGACCAGTGGCGGCTTGATCCAAAATCAGATGAGTACGACTACCGCCTGCTTACCTCGAGGGTCAGGTTGTTTCGCAAACTTCGCAAGACAAATGACTATGACCAGATCATATTTCGCCTGCGCGAGGAATTGCACGGCAACATCGGCAACATGGCAAACCCGGCCCTGTACCAGCACGCGCGGAACGGCACCAAGAAACTGGTCAACGATTACATCGACGAGGTGACCGCATCGCTTAACCTGCTGTGCGACAGCACTGTCAAGACAATGCCGCCCATGCGCAAACGACGCTTCATGAAACGGGCGGCTCGCAGCTTTGGACGATCGGCTCTCCTGCTCAGCGGCGGCGCATCATTAGGCCTGTTCCACCTGGGTGTCATCGAAGAACTCCAGGCAGAGGGGATACTTCCCCGCGTGATTACGGGATCCAGCGCGGGATCAATCATTGCGGGCATCCTGGCCACGCACACCGACCTGGAACTTGAACAGATGTTCGAGCCTGGCCGTTTTGACTTCGAATGGAGCCGCATGTTCGGCCTGTACGACATGTTGAAGGGAGAGGGTGTACTGGATCAAAAATTGTTGCAGAAGTCCATCGATAAAAACATCCCGGAAATGACCTTTATCGAGGCGTATAGACACACCAACCGTATTCTGAACATCTCGGTGTCCCCGGCTGACTCCCACCAGTTTCCCCGGCTGCTCAATTACCTGACTGCGCCAAACGTCCTGATCCGCAGGGCAGCCCTGGCCTCGACTGCAATCCCCGGCCTGTTTCCCCCCGTTCAACTCCGGGCAAAAAACTTTGCGGGGAAATCCGTCGCCTACATGCCGCAAAACCGCTGGATCGACGGCTCGGTTCACGAGGATATTCCCAAGGAAAAAGTCAACCGGCTGCACAATATCAATCACTATATCGTCAGCCAGACGAACCCCCACGTGGTGCCTTTCCTGAACGAGGAAATTGAAGAAACCGGCCTGGTCCCGTTCATCCAGGACGTCATTCTCAAAGCGCCCATGGTACAACTCGAACATTTCCTGGAACTGATCCACCAGCACTTCGACCTTCCGGGGCTCGGCTCGATCATCAAGAAAGCGCACGCCATGGTCAGCCAGAATTACAGCGGAGACATTACCATTTACCCCGAGCGGCACCTGATCAACATGAGTAAAATTTTCACCAATCTCGATCCGGATCAAGCAGCAAACATGATGCTCGAAGGCCGCCGCGCCACCTGGCCCAAAATTGAAAGAATCAGGAACACGACCCAGATCAGCCGGACTTTCGACGACTGCCTGAAGCGGATGAGTGAAAGCTATCGCTATGTAAAGCTTTGACATAGTTCGTTAACATAGCTCGATGAGCGAACAACGAAACATTGACGGCAATGACGCCATTGTCGTCAAGTTCATGGCCAAGAAACTAAGCGCCGCAACCACACCCGCCTGGCGACGGCAATTACCCGACAGGGAAAGCAAATGGGGGCGTTGCCAATTTGTATTTGACCCGGATTGCCCGGTCTATGACTGGCTGGCGGTCTACGATGACTTATCACCCGTCGCGGGCGAGAAATTCTCGGAACGTATCGAGCCATTGGCCTGTCCCGCTGAAAACACCATCCTGGTCACGGCAGAGCCTTCCAGCATCAAGACCTACAGCTCGGATTTTTGCCGGCAGTTCGGCGTGATCATTACCAGCCAGGAACCATGGGCCCTTGCCCACGAGCACATTGTGCGAACCCAGACGGCCTACCCCTGGTTTTACGGCCGCAGCGATACGCAAATGATGCCCTTTGATCAAATCGTGGACAATCCGCCTCTGGATAAGTCCAGGCTGATTTCAACGGTGTGCTCCAACAAACTGGGCCGCAAGCACACCATGCACCGCGCCCGTTTCGAATTCACCGAGCGGCTGGTAAAAGAGCTGCCGGAAATTGACCGCTTCGGAAAAGGCGTGCGCTATCTCAACGACAAGGCCGAGGTACTGGATTCCTACCGTTATCACGTTGCCATTGAAAACGACAGCGTACCTGATTATTTCACCGAAAAACTGGTGGATTCCTTCCTGGGCCTGGCTCTGCCGTTCTATTTTGGCTGCACCAATACCGCGGACTATTTTCCGCAAGAGAGTTTCATCCCAATCGATATTTTCGATTTCGAAGGGTCGATAAACACCATTCGCCGCGCCATCAGGGCCAACGAGTATGAAAAACGTTTACCCTATATCAAGGAAGCCCGGCGGCGCGTGCTTGAAGAACACAACCTGTTTGCCCTGCTTTCGCGGGAAATCGAAAAACGCCATGACCCAGCCAGCGAGGGCGCCAGTGTGAGCAGTGCAGGCGTCGAGCTTTACAGCCGCCGCGCCTTGCGCAACAGCAGTACAAAGCACTTCCTGCGCACAATTTATGAAAAATACCGCCTGAAAAGATTGCAGGCGAAGCGAAGAGACTCATGACAAACCCACAGCGCATTCTTATCACCGGCGGAGCGGGCATGATCGGCTCCAGGCTCACCAGGCGCCTGACCGGACTCGGTCACCACGTCATTGTGGTCGACAACCTGTGGCGGGGGAAAAAGGAATACCTGCACGACAGCAACGGCGAACCGGTCATCGACCTCGAAGAAAACCTGCACATCCTGGACCTTGCTGTTCCGGGCCAGATCGATGCATTGCTCGACGGCGTCGACTACGTCTTTCACCTGGCGGATATCGTTGCGGGTATCGGCTATGTGTTCAAGCACCAGGGTTCGATCTTCCGGCAAAATTTGCTGATCAATTCCAATGTGATTGATTCAATCCGGAACCATCCCGTCAAGGGGCTGGTATACGTAGGAACCGCCTGCAGTTTTCCGCAGGATAAACAGACCGGCGTAGATGCGGCGCCCCTGGTGGAAGAAGACATCTATCCCGCCTGGCCGGAATCCGCATACGGCTGGAGTAAGTTGATGGGGGAATACGAATCCTTCCTGCTGGCCGAAGAGTTCGGCATCCCGGTTTCAGTACTCAGCTTGCACAATGTCTACGGTGCTCCCTGCGATTTCAGCCCCGAAAGCAGCCAGGTGATCCCTGCACTGGTGCGCAAGGCCATTGAATTTCCCGATCAACCGTTCGTGGTGTGGGGCAGCGGCGCACAAGGTCGTGCTTTTGTGCACGTAAACGACGTCGTGGACGCGCTGGTGTCCACCCTGGAAAGTGGATTTGGAAAAGGCGTAATCCAGATCGGGCCGGATGTCTGCATCTCGATCAGGGAAATTGCCGAGACCCTGGTGGAAATTTCCGGCAAGGACATAACAATCAACTACGACCGGAGCAAACCCGAAGGCGACCGGGGGCGCTGTGCAGATTACAGCAAGGCCAGAAGGATTCTTGGCTGGGAGCCACGAACAAGCCTGCGGGACGGCCTGGAGGAAACCTACCGCTGGATTGAAGCCAGGCTTGGCAAGCCCTGATTTGTAATGCGGGTCTTGTATATCACCAAGAACAGCGACCGGCCGGAGTCGGCCACGATCATCGGTTTACGCGAAGCCGGGGTCTCGCCGATCGTCATGGCCGATCTGCGGTCCACGCACGTGCAGCGCATCCGTGATGCCGGTATTCCCGTGCTGGATATCCCCCTGGATCGAAAATTCGACCGCGAGGCGCTGAAAGTGATCCGCGAGACCATCCTTTCCAGCAAAATCGACATCGTCCACGCCTACACCAACCGCACCGTGCTGCACATGGTGCTGGCCACTCGCGGCCTGCCGGTGAAACTGGTTGCCTACCGTGGCGTGATTGGAAACGTCAGTTGGCTGTCGCCTTTGTCCTGGTATCGGTTTCTGAACCGCAGAATCACCCGGATTATATGTGTGGCGGAGAAAATCCGGGAGTATTTGCTGGGTTTGCATTTCCTCGGGTTCAAACTGGACCCGGAAAAGGTGGTGACCATCAACAAGGGCCATGACCTGTCCTGGTACACGGCCGATCCGGTGGACTTGTCCCGGTTTGGTATTCCGCCCGACGCCATGGTCGTGACTTGCTCTTCTCGCTTGCGGCCACGCAAAGGCCTGTGGGAACTGGTGCGGGCATTGGGCGAAACAGACTCCCGCAAAAACATCCATCTCCTGTTTCTCGGGCATGAGGGCAACGAGTCACTGCGCGAGGAGGTGGGAAAGCTGGAACATCCTGAGCGCGTGCATTTCGCAGGATTCCGCAAGGACGCACCGGCCATTATGGCGGCCAGCGATGTGTGCGCCTTGCCGGTACTGGATGGGGAAGGATTGTCCCGTGCCGTGATCGAAGCCATGGCCTATGGCGTCCCGGCCATCGTCACGCCGGTTGGAGGTAATACCGAACTGATCGTACACGGTGAATGCGGGCTGGTGGTGCCGGTTGGTGATGTGCCGGCTCTTGCCCGGGCAATGGAGAAACTCTACGATGATCCGGTGCTGCGGCAAGGTTTTGGCGAAAACGCCAGGGCCCGCATCGCCACGCATTTCAGGAATGAAGATACAGTCAGCAAAACCCTGAGCCTTTACCAGGAAATCCTGGCCGGCTAAGGACAACGCAAAAGCAGGCACGAAACCAGGCATGAAACGATACCTGTTCTATATTGAATATGATTACTGTTACGGGGTTTTGCGGCCCTTGCAGGACGCCATTCGCCGGCGCGGCGGGGAAACCGCCTGGTTACCCGTCGGCCCCGAGATCAACACCGGCTTTTTACACCCCGATGAACGCCAGTTCAAACATGTCTCCGAGGCCATCGAATGGAACCCTTATGCGGTGCTGGTGCCCGGCAATGAAGTGCCGTCTTTCCTGCCGGGCCTGAAAATAGAGGTGTTTCACGGACTGAACTCAGGCAAGCGCCGCCGCCGCGACGGGGTTCAATATCACTTTATCATTCGTGGCCTGTTCGACCTTTATTGCACCCATGGCCCGAACACGACCAACCGTTTCGAGGAACTGGCCGCGAAGTCCGGACACTTTCGCGTGGCGCAAACCGGATGGTCCAAGCTGGACCCCCTGTTCGACGGAACCTGCCCGGCGGACAAGGGAGACCGGCCGGTAATCCTGTTTGCCTCGACTTTTTCACCACGCCTGACCGCGGCGCCGCATGTACTGGAAACCATCAAGTCGCTGGCGGAAAAGGGCCGGTGGAAATGGCTGGTGAACATGCACCCCAAGATGCCTCCTGAAATCGTCAAAAGCTACCGCGCTATCGAGGGGGAAAACCTGGAATTCGCCGAGACCGACGACGTCATACCCCTGCTGGCCCGGGCCGACGCCATGTTATGCGACACATCTTCAATTCTTTCTGAATTCCTGGTCCTGCACAAACCGGTGGTCACATTCCGAACGGCCCGGCCGGCGGATTACCTGATCGATATTCAACGACCCGATGAAATCGAATCAGCCCTGGAGCAGGCCCTGGGCCACCCCCCCCGGTTGATGGAACACATCCGGCGCTATGCCGAAGAAACGCATCCCTACCGGGATGGAAAATCCAGCGAGCGCACGCTGGATGCAATTGACGCCCTGGCTGAAAGCGGTCTGCAGGGGCTGAAGCGCAAGCCGCCCAACCTGCATCGCCACTGGAAAATGCGCCGTCTGCTGGACTACCACAAGTTCCCAGCGGGGAACGGCTAAACCCGGCCATGGGCGGGCCCGGGTGCGGGTCAGTGCAAGCCCATCAGGACACGCACATGCATCTCTACGCACCGGGCTAAACTATTCAACTCGTAACCGCCTTCCAAAACCGAAACGATTCGGCCCGAAGCGAAAATCCCGGCTATCTGCACAATCTGCTCAGTCACCCAACGAAAATCAGCATCGGTCAGACTGACACCCGACATATCATCATCCTGGTGCGCGTCAAAGCCTGCGGAGATGAATATCATTTCAGGCTGGAACCGCTCCAGCGCGGGCAGCCAATGATCACTCACCGCGGTGCGGAATTCAGCGCTTTTTGCTGTGGCCTCCAGGGGAACGGAAACGTTCCGGTCACTGTCTTCCGGCAGGGGCGTGTAAGGGTAAAACGGGTGTTGAAAAGTTGAACAATAAAGCACCCTGTCGTCATCAAGGAAAATTTCTTCAGTCCCGTTGCCCTGGTGGACATCGAAATCGACGATGGCCACTTTCTTCACGCCATGCGCTTCCAGTGCATGGGCTGCGCCTACAGCAATATTGTTGTAGATACAAAATCCCATTGCCCGGGCGCTTTCCGCGTGATGCCCGGGAGGCCGCACACAGCAGAAAGCGTTCTTCAGTCCGTCACTCATCAACAGATCGACCGCTGACACAACTGCACCTGCCGCCCGTTTGGCCGCCTGCAGCGTAGCCGGGCTTATCACCGTGTCCGGATCGATGTGCGCATAACCTTGTCGTGGCATCATCGCCTCCACGGTTTCCAGGTGCCCGGCGGTATGCACCCGTAAAAGCTGACTCCGGGTGATTTCGGGGGCTTCGAAATTCCTGATGAAATCGGAAAGCCCCGAAGAGATAAATTTATCTTCGATCGCGGACAGCCGACGGGCACTTTCCGGGTGCCCCTCACCGGTATCATGCGCGTGGCAATCCGGATGGCTGATGTATGCGGTGCTCAACGGTTAAGCCTCTTTTTCAAATTGTCTTCATTTTAGTATATTTGTCCGGGACATGAGCGGAGATTTGGGCTAAATTGAGGGGATGAATACACACTATTTGGCATCGCTTTTCACACCACAAACAATTGCCCTTTTCGGGGCAAGCGACAAAAAAAATTCAGTCGGCGGAGTGGTGTTCCAGAATCTTCTTTCTTCGGATTTTAAAGGTCACGTTTACGCGATCAACCCAATGCACGAAACGGTGCAGGGACAAAAAGCCTATGCGTCCCTGGGTGAGATCAGCGAAACGGTTGACCTGGCGGTGGTAGCGACGCCTGCCGGCACCATTCCCGATATCGTCGAAGCTTGCGGTGAACAC
>JAIVWI010000138.1:0-8264 GCA_048636595.1 Oceanospirillum sp.
CATGGGCCCGGACCTCGCCTTCGATGGCCTCCGCCAGTGCCTTTACTGCCGTGGTCTTGGCAAGACCCGGCATGCCCTCGACCAGCAGATGACCTTCGCTTAGCAGGCAGATGAGCATGCTGTCGACAAGGTCAAGTTGCCCGACAACCCGGGAAGCAAGGTGGGTGCGGACGCTGTCCAGTGATGAGGGGCCGATACGGCGCTTGTTTTTCTGGCTGCTGGCTTTAAACAATGAACGTTCTCCTGAATGACTCGGGAATCACTGGCATCTGCATCCACAGTTCCCGGATACCTGATGTGTCGTCCTTTTGCTGCGCATAACAAGAACGTCTGACCGGGGTAGCAGGATCAGGTGGCGATCATCCGTTATTATTATTTACCCATAGTGACAGTTAACTATGTCTGATTTCAATAGATAAATTGTTGATCTGCATCAATTAGTGTTGCCACAATCCGGCATTTCATGCCACCGTCGCCCCCGGATCAATCCGTCAAGCCCAGGTTGCCCGCCTGGATATGCCTGATCTTGTCACGCAAACCGGCCGCCTGTTCGAATTCGAGGTTCCTGGCATGCTCATACATCTGCTGCTCGAGGCCGGCGATTTTTTTCTCCAGCTGCGCGGGCGACAGGCGCGCGTATTCAGCCATCTCCTCGGCCACCCTGGCGTACTGTTTCGCGGAGGTACTGCCCGCTTTCAGGGCCCCCTCCAGGATATCGGTCACGGCCTTCTCGATTGAACGCGGTGAAATATTGTGTGCCTTGTTATGGGCCTGTTGTAATACACGGCGCCGGTCGGTCTCGTCCATGGCGCGCCGCATCGAGCCGGTAATCTTGTCGGCATACAGAATGGCCTTGCCGTGAATGTGGCGTGCTGCCCGCCCGATGGTCTGGATCAGGGAACGCTCGGAACGCAGGAAACCTTCCTTGTCGGCATCGAGGATGGCGACCAGTGAGACCTCCGGCAGATCGAGTCCCTCACGCAGCAGGTTGATCCCGACCAGCACGTCAAATACACCGAGGCGCAGGTCGCGGATAATTTCCACCCGCTCCACGGTATCGACATCGGAATGCAGGTAGCGCACGCGCACACCGTGCTCGTCATAATACTCGGTCAAGTCCTCGGCCATGCGCTTGGTCAGCGTGGTCACCAGCACACGGTCACCCGCCGCCACCCGTTCACGAATCTCCGACAACAAATCATCGATCTGGGTGCCGGCCGGGCGCACCTCGATTTCAGGATCGATCAGCCCGGTCGGGCGTATCAGTTGTTCGACCACCGCCCCGGCATGTTCCTCTTCATAAAGGCCAGGTGTTGCCGAGGTAAAGATAATCTGTGGCGCTAGTTTTTCGAACTCGTCAAAACGTAACGGCCGGTTGTCCAGTGCCGAGGGCAGGCGAAAGCCGTACTCGACCAGGTTTTCCTTGCGCGAGCGATCACCGCGGTACATGCCACCGAGTTGCGGGATGGTGACATGCGACTCATCCACCACCAGCAGCGCATTGCCGGGCAGATAGTCAAACAGGGTCGGTGGCGGCTCGCCCGCCTTGCGCCCGGACAGGTAGCGCGAGTAGTTTTCAATGCCCGAGCAGTAACCCAGCTCGGTCATCATTTCGAGATCAAACAGGGTGCGCTGCTCGAGCCGCTGCGCCTCCACCAGCTTGTTATTGTCGTTCAGTTGCTGCAAACGTTGCTTCAGTTCTTCCTTGATCTCGTCCTGTGCGCCAAGAATCACGGCACGCGGTGTGGCGTAATGGGTCTTGGGGTAAATGGTCAGCCGCGGCACGCGCCGCAGCACCTCGCCGGTCAGCGGGTCAAACCAGGCCAGCGAGTCGATCTGGTCATCGAACAGCTCAACCCGCACCGCCTCGGCATCGGACTCCGCCGGGTAAATATCGATAATCTCGCCACGCACCCGGTAGGTCGCACGGTGCAACTCAACCTCGTTGCGCGTGTACTGCAATTCCGCCAGCCGCCGCAGGATGTCCCGCTGGTCGGCCTTGTCACCCCGGTCAAGGTGCATCACCATTTTCAGATAGGCACGCGGGTCGCCCAGGCCATAGATCGCCGAGACCGTTGCAACAATGATGGCATCCGGGCGTTCCAGCAGCGCCTTGGTCGCCGACAGCCGCATCTGTTCAATGTGCTCATTGACCGAGGCGTCCTTCTCGATAAAGGTATCGGAGGCCGGCACGTAGGCCTCGGGCTGGTAGTAATCGTAGTAGGAAACAAAATACTCAACGGCATTATCCGGAAACAGCTCGCGCATCTCGCCGTAGAGCTGGGCCGCCAGTGTCTTGTTCGGCGCAAGGATCAGGGTCGGGCGCTGGATGGCCTCTATGACATTGGCAACCGTAAAGGTCTTGCCGGAACCGGTAACGCCGAGCAGCGTCTGGTGCAGCAGACCGTCTTCGAGTCCCTCGACCAGCGCCTTGATGGCCTGCGGCTGATCACCGGAAGGCTGCATCGAGGATTTTATCCGGAATAGTTCACTCACAGGCTATGATCGAACCACTGGTTTTGAGTATGATTGCAGTTGCTTTCATGATTTTCGAATTACAGGATTACCGTCTTGAATAAATTAACACTCGCGAACCGGGTACAACGCGTCAAACCTTCACCGACCCTGGCCGTCACGGCACGTGTTGCCGAACTGCGCGCAGCCGGCAAGGATATCATCGGCCTCGGTGCCGGTGAGCCGGATTTCGACACCCCGGACCACATCAAGGCGGCCGCCATCAAGGCCATCCAGGACGGCTTCACCCGCTATACCGCCGTTGACGGCATGCCCAGCCTGAAACAGGCCATTATAGCGAAGTTCAAACAGGACAACGGGCTGGACTACACGCCCGAGCAGATACTGGTCTCCTGTGGCGGCAAACAGAGTTTCTACAACCTGGCGCAGGCACTGCTGAACCCGGGGGACGAGGTCATTATCCCGGCCCCCTACTGGGTGTCCTACCCGGACATGGTGCGGCTTGCCGAGGGCGAGCCGGTGATCATCCGCGCCGGCGTTGAGACCAACTTCAAGATCACCCCGGAACAGCTGGAAGCGGCGATCACCCCGAAAACCCGTATTTTTGTCATCAACAGCCCGTCCAACCCGACCGGCGTGGCCTACTCGAAGGCAGAACTTGCGGCACTCGGTGAGGTCCTGAAGCACTGCCCGCAGGTCCTGATTGCCACCGATGACATGTACGAGCACATCCTCTGGAGCAAGGAGCCGTTCAGCAACATCCTCAATGCCTGCCCGGATCTCTATGAACGCACCATCGTGCTCAATGGTGTCTCCAAGGTCTACGCCATGACCGGCTGGCGCATCGGCTATGCCGGCGGCCCGGCCGACCTGATCAAGGCCATGAAGAAGGTGCAGTCACAAAGCACCTCCAACCCCGCTTCGATTTCACAGGTCGCCGCACAGGAAGCGCTGGAGGGCGACCAGTCCTGCATACAACCCATGATCAAGGCCTTCAAGGAACGCCACGATTACGTGGTAAGCGCGCTCAATAAAATAGATGGCGTGACCTGCCTGCCGGCAGACGGCACCTTTTACGTCTTTCCCCATGTGCAGAAAGTCATCGACCGGCTCGAGGGTGTGAACGATGACATCGAGCTCGCAGAATATTTACTGGATGAAGCCGGCGTCGCGCTGGTACCCGGCTCTGCCTTCGGCGCACCCGGTTATGTACGCATCTCCTTTGCCACCAGCATGGAAGTCCTGAACGACGCCCTCACCCGCCTGGCCAATGCACTGACACCCTGACCCGGGCCTGTCCTACACCACGCACGGTTATCGCCCGCTGTCCACAACAGCAGGCACACCCCATCATGTCCCTTGTAGGAGCGGAATTCATTCCGCGAACAATTCTCGCGCATTAAAATACGCTCCTACACACCCTGTAGGAGCGCCTCGCAGGCGCGATTAATTTCAAACGCATCACCACAAACCCAAACATCCACCACGGACGGCAGGATGAAATCAAATTACAAACCACCACCCGGCTTCACCCTACCCGAATTACTGGTCACCATGACCGTGGTCACAACCCTCGCCACAGGCGGCACAAGCACCATGACCTGGCTCATCCAGGAAAACCGCATGGTCGCCGAGATCAACCGCTTCGTGACCGTACTGCAGCTGGCCCGTAACGAGTCAGTCAAACGAGCAAGCAGAATCGTGCTCTGCCCAAGCGCAGATGGCGAAAATTGCGGCACAAGCCGCGAATGGAACAGCGGCTGGATACTGTTCCAGAGCAACGACCGGGAACGCGATGCGGATGAACCACTGATCCAGCGCGGCTCTCCCCTGCAGACCGGCATCAAGCTGCACGCCAGCAACCACCGCAAGCGGATAATCTACCAGCAGGATGGCAGCAGCGGCGGCAGCAACAGCTCATTCACCTTCTGCGACAGTCACGGCAAGGCAAAACCCAGGGTCATCTGCCTGTCCAATACCGGCCGGCCACGGCTCAGCCAGACACGCTGTAATGGCAAACCGATTGACTGCTCTACTTATATATAGTTATACGTCTCTGAGGATATAGATGAGTCCTACAATTTTCAGAGAAAGTGGATATAGATTTTTTTTCTCTCGGGAAGAGTCTCGTCCACATGTACATGTCTATGGTCCTGATGGAGAAGCAAAATTCTGGTTGGGACCTGAGCTCGAGCTAGGAGTCTGTCGGACTTTCCATTTATAACCCGGTAGAATAACGGTACCCCGAAAGACCACCTAAAGGGAAGCAAGATGGCTGTTGAGTTTATCCCCGTCGACCGAGACACCCCGTATATTTTTCCACCGAGCGTGCAGGATTATTTGCCGGACGACCATCTGGCACGCTTTGTAGTGGACATCGTGGATCAACTGGACCTGAATCACCTTTCAGCCGCGTATTCGGGTCGAGGTTCCAAGCCTTTCCATCCAGCCATGTTAGTGGCGCTGTTGTTTTACGGCTATAGCACCGGTGTTTTTTCCAGTCGCAAGCTGGAGAAAGCCACCTATGACTCCATCGCATTCCGGTATATCTGCGCCAACACGAACCCGGACCATGACACGATCGCCAGTTTCAGAAAGCGATTTTTGAAGGAGCTGGAGGCCTTGTTTGTCGAGATCCTGGTGGTAGGCGAAGCAATGGGGCTGGTGAAGCTTGGCACCATCAGCCTGGATGGCACCAAGATCAAGGCCAATGCCAGCAAGCACAAAGCGCTGAGCTGGGAATACGCGAACCGGTTAGAGGCGCAGCTCAAACAAGAAGTCGAGGAACTGATGCGGCTTGCCGAAGAGGCCGATCAGTATTCGCGACCGGAGGAGATGGATATTCCTGAAGAGCTCAAACGCCGCGAAGAACGACTGGCAGCAATTGCTCGCGCCAAAGAGGAAATTGAGAAACGTGCGCAGGAACGTTTTGAACGTGAACAGGCGGAGTTCGAAGCCAAGCAGGCAAAACGTGAGGCGCACGAAAAAGAGACGGGCAAAAAGCCGCGGGGCAAAGCACCGACACCCCCGATGCCTGGCCCGCAGGCAAAAGACCAGGTCAACCTGACGGACGAGGAATCCCGTATTATGCCGACCGCCAGCGGTGGATTTGAACAGGCCTACAACGCGCAAGCCGGTGTTGATGTCGAGACACATCTCATCGTTGAACAGCATGTCACCCAGCACACCAATGACAAACAGGAAATCGAGCCGGCATTAGAGGCGATCGCAAAGCTACCGAAGGAACTTGGCGAAGCCGAAAGCCTTCTGGCCGATACGGGTTACTTCAGCGAGGCCAATGTCGAGAAGTGTACGAAAGCAAACATCGTTCCCTTCATCCCGGAAAAGCGGGAGAAACACAATCTCCCTTTAACGGAACGTTTCAGAGAGGATCCCGAACCTCCTCAGAATGCCACTGCGGTGCAGGCCATGAAACATCGGTTGCAGACCCGGGAAGGAAAAGCGGTTTATGCCACACGCAAAGCCACAGTGGAAACTGTCTTTGGCATCATTAAACAGGTGCAAGGGTTCAGGCAATTTCTGCTGCGAGGGTTAGACTCTGTTCAAAGTGAATGGAGTCTGGTCTGTATTGGATGGAATTTGAAACGAATGCATGCCCTGAGGGGATGAAAAGTGGGCAGGGACGCTCTTGCCGTTCGAAATAAAGTGCAAATCATCTTCATGGTCAAGAAAAAGTGCATGTTTTTTTACTGGAGGCCCTTGGCGGCTCGCATTTCAATGCCAAGTCCGACAGGCTCCTAGGGCTGTAAAAACCTATGCGCGCCATTCAGCGGCTGCAATATGGTAGTGTTACTGCATGGATACGGCATGGAGCCAGCCTTGAAAAACGCGCATAAAAAATTCAAATTGCCCGCTACACTCCTGTTCCTGATGACCGCAGGTGCATTACATGACAGTTTAACAAATACTGCCCGGGCCGTCGTTTTCACTATCAGCGATGGCACCATACCGGAACTCTCCATACGGGTCGGCAAGAAAGGACAAAAGGTCGACCGAGTCGATTTCAAGGTCAAGGCCAAGGATGTCGGTAGCGGTAAACCCATCAAGGCAAAAAAGAAAATAAAATTTGTCCTGTACCTGCGTGCCACGGCAGAAAATCCTCTCACCGGGTTTCTTACTGTAGACTCTGCAACACCACTTATTAATGGCAGCGGCAATACCATGCCAACATCGGAAATCAGCTGGACCGCAAAGGACGGGGACATCCCGTCCGGCAGTTATCTCGGTACTACGAATCAGCCATTGGCCTCGTTTGTAAGTTCTGTGCGGGTGCAAGACCAACACACATTCCAGTATAAGAACACAAATGTATTCGATGCCGGCACCTATAACGGCCAGGTAACCTACACATGGGCTGCGCCCTGATTCGCGGCACCCTGCTGTTACTCTGTAGCCTGCTGTCCGCCGCTATCCCGGCAGATCGGCTCGACGACTCTCTCTCGCCTCTGCAGCAGATCAATCTTCAGCTTGACTGGAAAACCAGTTCGATCGATCTGGACAAACTGGACCAGAAAGAGATCCATCGCGTCATTGCGCACGCCAGGAATGTGGATACCCGCCTGGATACCTCAAAATACCTGGGCATGGAAGTACGTATCTACCTGTCACTACCGATACTGATTCGCGGCCTGAGCCATCCACAGGGTATGAATTTTTCATGGACCACCAACGGACTGTTCCTTGATGGGCAACTAACACCGGGGAACCGGCAGTTGATTTTCGAAGGCACAATCACAAGCCCCGTAATGATCGACAACTTTAATTTCACTTTCGAACTTGATGCGCGTTATCTGACCCAAACACTGCGCCTGGAACCGGTATATGATCTCGAAATTGTTACTCCATAGAATTTTACTCCCGGCACTGGCCATTCTGCTGGTCGCACCAACAAAGAGTAACGCAGAAGGTTTTGCGGTACTGGTTGCACCACCGCGTTTCGAGTTACATGCCAATGCGGGTGAGCTGGTACGCGACCATGTTGAAATCACCAACCCGGGTGACAGCGCGGTTACCTTTCTGTTGCGTACCGCCGACTGGGACATGACGGCTGAAGGCTCGGCAAGCTTCTACCCCCCGGAGCTGCAACCGGGCAGTTGCCGTCCCTGGGTGCGGATTGAACGGCACAAAATTCACCTGCCTGCACAGGGCAAGAAGCGCTATCGCTTCCAGATACAGGTGCCGGAAGATGCTCCACCGGGTGAAGGACGTGTCGCCCTGCTGGTTGAAGCACCACCGGAAGATGCTGTCCAGGCACAGGCAAGTTCCTTAAACCTGCCGATACGCGGCCGTATTGCCATCGTGATTTACCTCGCTGTGGGTGGCGCACAACCGGAGTTGCAGATCAGGGACATGGTGCTGGAACTGCACAATGAGAAGCCAAGGCCGGTTATTATCGTGGAGAATACCGGCAACGCCCATGGCCGCACGGCCGGTTATGCTGAAGCCATCGATGCAACCGGCAAACGTTTTGATTTCGAGATTACTCCACTGCCGATACTGGCGGGACAAACACGCCGTATTCCGCTATACCAACCGAGCATTGACGATCGTACGCCCGAAGACTATACGACACCGCTGGAAATCTCCGGTAATCTTGAGTGGGGCAGCGGTACTCTAAAAATAGAGAAACGCGTGCTGACAATGCCGGAATAAACGTATCCGGTCCGCACATTATTCGGTTATCTTTCGCAAACCGAAGTCAACGATGCTGGTTTGCCGGACACCCACCTGTACCTTCAACGGCGCATCTTCCAGCAGCCCCCAGGGTA
>JAIVWI010000139.1:0-8257 GCA_048636595.1 Oceanospirillum sp.
AAATGGAGGGGGCAGAATGATTGGTACGGGATGAGAAAATGGGCCTGAGAAAAGGGGCCGGATACATTTTTGATTAAATGTATCCGGCCCTTTTTTAGTGATACGGGATATAATTACAAAAATATTTATAAGGTCACATTGATGTCCCACACAAGCACCTCACTCACCTTTGTCGCCCTGTTTTCCCTGCTTTGCGCACAGGCCGTTGCAGCGCAAACGCCGCGGACCGATACGCTAACCATCAACCTGGATGGCGGCCTGGCGTTTCAATCGAGTGCGGATCTCAAGGACAGTGAGGGCAGTTTTTCTGTCAATCGCTGGTTTGCGAGCATGGGCCTGAACTACGCATGGGATGCTCGCAAATCAATCGGGATTTCTTTTGGTGGCGGCGGCTCCAAGTACGATTTTGACGATCTCACGGAAATCGGCGGCGGTACTCCCTGGAAGGAAGTCGAGGACAGCCGCATTTCGATCACCGGGCGCTTCGGTTTTGGTGACACCGGATCAATCATCCTCATTCCAACGGCTCGCTACAATGGCGGAAAAGATTCCAATACGAGTGACGGCCGTACCTATGGCCTGTATGCCGCAGCCGCCTGGCGGATCAGCGAAGACCTGACGATCGGTCCCGGCATCGGGGTGTTCTCAAGGCTTGAAGACGGTACCCGGATATTTCCTATCCTGGTGATCGAGTGGGATATCAGCGAGCGCTGGAACCTCTCAACCGGTCGCGGGCTGGCTGCCTCCCAGGGCCCCGGCCTGACACTGAGTTACGCGTTGAGCCAGAGTTGGAGTCTCGGAATCGCAGGGCGCTATGAGAACACCGAATTCCGCCTGGACGAAAATGGGCCGACTCCGGGCGGGGTCGGGCGCGACCAGTCCATACCCCTGGTGGCGATGGCGACCTGGGATCCCAACCCGACAGTTGACCTGTCCGTTTTCGCGGGTATCGAGCTCAACGGCAAACTGAAACTCAAGAACGCGCTGGGCGAATCCGTGGCCGAGAGCAGCTACGACCCCGCACCAATTTTTGGCGCAACCTTCAAATTACGTTTTTAATTGTCCCTGCCCGTTCACCCTGCATTCAGATGGTTAGGTTTATAGTAGTGCTGTAGCAATCCCTTTGTGGCTGAGGAATTTGCGTTGAAACTTCGGGATTGTGCGCAGAGGACCTGAATATGAACAGATCACTGCTAAGCGTGTTTTGGGCACTATTGATGTTGGTCAGCCTTCCTTCCGTCCTGGCGCAGGAAAGCGGCTGGCCCCGTACGCTGCCGCTGGAACAGGGGATGGTGACGATTTACCCGCTGCAGGTGGATGAGATGAACGATGACATCATTCACTTCCGCGCGGCGCTTGCCTACCGGGCGACGGCTGACTCTGAACCTGTGTTTGGCGCCGGCTGGTTTGAATCACGGGTCGAGATTGACTCCGCCAACCGCATCGTTCATCCCACGGATCTGAAAATAACTGAAACCCGCTTCCCCGCCGGCACGGATGATGTGCAATCGGAGTTGTCGGCTGTGTTTGCGCAACAGTCACCCACCTGGAACCTCGATTTCTCTCTTGATGAACTTGAGGCTGCCCTGAAAACGGCGGAAGCAGAATCAAAGGCCGCACAAAGCCTGAACACTTCACCACCCCAAATCATCTACAGGGATCATCCCGCGCTGCTGATTTCCATGGATGGCAAACCCATCTTGCGTGAGATTGAAGACAGCCCTTTTAAGGCGGTAATCAATACTCAATACCCGTTGATTTTCGATGGCAAGCACTATTACCTCAATGCAGCCAAGGGTGTTTGGTATCGTGCCGGCAAGGCGACCGGGCCTTATCAATTTGACGCCAGTCCTCCGGCGGATATTGCAGCCATGGTCAATGCCGACGAGCCGGCTGCAGCAGACGGGCAGCCGGTCGAACCCATCACGGCAGCCAATGCGCCGGAAATCGTTGTGTCTACTGAACCTACGGAGCTAATCGTGACCGAGGGCCCCGCTGTTTTCGTGCCGCTGGTCGATGATCTGCTGGTGCTGCAGAATTCAGATAATGATGTGTTCATGCATGTCAGCTCGCAACATTATTATATTGTGCTTTCCGGTCGCTGGTACCACGCCGGTTCATTGAACGGGCCCTGGGCATACCGGCCAGCGGATGACCTGCCCGCGGCATTTGCCAACATTCCGCGAGATTCGGATCAGGCTGACTCGCGCGTTTATGTGGCCGGCACAGAGGAAGCACGGGACGCGGTACTGGATGCCCAGGTTCCGCAGACCGCCGCAGTCGAAAGAGGCGAGGTGGATATCGACGTTGAGTACGACGGCGAGCCCATTTACGAGCCGGTGGATGGCACCGACCTGGTCTATATCGAGAATACGGGCTCTACCGTGATTCAATCCGATGGTTTGTACTACCTGGTCGAGGACGGTGTCTGGTATGTGTCTTCCACGCCCAATGGTCCCTGGCGGGTGTCGGACCACCGGCCGGCTCAGGTGGACACAATTTTACCCACTTCACCGGTGTACAACGCCAAGTATGTCCGTGTCTATGACAGCACGCCGAGCGTGGTCTATGTCGGTTACACCCCGGGCTACACCGGCAGTTATGTCTATTACAACACCATTTTTTATGGTTCTGGCTGGTACTACCCACCCTGGGTTTCACCGTATTATTACTATCCCCGCTACAGCACCTGGGGATTTAATGTCAGCTACAACCCGTGGTACGGCTGGAACTTTGGTTTGAGTTGGGGTTGGGGACCGTTCAGCGTGGGCTACTACACCGGCGGTTACTGGCATCACAATCACTATTGGCATCATCGCTACTACGGCTATTGGGGGCCGCATGGTTACCGGCCGCGGCCGGTGCACTATGGCCGTCACGGCTATGGGCGTGGTCGGTATGTCCATAACGGTTATGGGCGTGGTGGTGACGGACGCGGCTACAGCCCGAGCGCTTATCAGCGAAATACCAATCTCTACCGTGACGGTTCACAGCGGGCCAGGATCGCCGATACCCGCGATAATCGGCCACGGACACCGGGTGCGCGTGGCGGCGACACCAAACAGCTGAATCACTTATTCGCGAGTAGCAGTCAGAAACAGAAATATGCCGGACAAAACAAGGGTCGTTACAACAAGCAAAGCCGGGTAAGTTCTTCCGATTTGCGCGTAAAGGCCGATGTGCGGGATGCTAATTTCAAGGCAAGCCGCAGCAAGATGCTTGCCGACAACAACGGAAAAGTCTATCGCAAAACGGAGCGCAGCCCGGACCGGTACGATGTCATCAGCCGCAGTGACTTGTCGGCTAAAGGCACTAAAAACCGGACCACGCCATCGCCGCGAATCGACAGACCAGACGTCAAGAAAAACGCCAGCCGGACCAAACCATCGCCGCGAACCAACAGACCAGACGTCAAGCAAAACGTCAACCGGACCAGCGACGAGAAAATGGTGAGGCGTACCGCGCAATCAACGGCTAACGTTAAATCACGACGGGAACCAACCCAGCCCCGCAAGAACAGTTCCGCGCAAAGACCGACCCAGGTGACCACCCCTTCGTCGCAAAAATCTCAGGCCCGGACTGCAGATAGACGGGTTGCAGATAAGCGGGCCAGGCAGCAGTCAACTCCAGCGGTCACCGCTCCTGTTCGACTGCCGCAACCCCGGGCAAGCAGCTACAGCGCGAGGCAGCAGCCACGGCAGGTGGTCTCAGCGCCGGTGCAAAAGCAATACAGCTCCCGGTCTGCTCCTCCGCCGCAAAGCTCACGCAACAGCGGCCGCAGCAGCTCAGCGCCAGCCCAACGTGCTCCGCAAAGAAGTACACAGAAAACCAGCAGCCATCAATACGCTTCACACAGCCGTGGTGGTCAGCGAGATGGCGGCAGCCGGTCTAAACGGCAGTAAGAAAAGCGGCCCCATTATTGGGTCCCATTATTTTTCGCATCATTCCCTGTACCTGGGAAAAATTATCTTGAAGGTAGTTCCCTTCGAAACTTCCGATTCGACTGTGATCGATCCGTCCATGTCTTCCACAATTTTACGGACCAAATCAAGCCCCATGCCGCTGCCCTTTCCCACTGGTTTGGTTGTGTAGGAGCGGGAAAAAACATGTTTGATATTTTCAGGATCTATTCCACAGCCCGTATCGGCCACATCAACCACGACTTTGTCGGTTTCTTCATGGGTATCGACCGAAATTATTTTTGTGCGGCTCGACTCCATGGCATCCTGCGCATTTGACAACAGATTCATCAGCACCTGCTGCAGCTTGCCGATATTACCCAGTATCATCGGCGATCCTTTTGAAAGCCCGTTTTTCAGTTCAATATTGTCCTGCCTGTAAAGGAAGGACACCAAATCCAGAGACCCCTGTATTGCGGAATTCAGATCAATGGGAATGGGATCCGTCTCCTCAATCCGTGCATACGTCTTGAGTCCCGACACCAGCTTTACGATGGACTTGCTGGCGGTGCCGAGTTTGTCTGCAATCCCCCTGAGCTCTTCAGTGGAAACGTTTCCCGCCTGGAGATTTTCATTCAGCACATCCAGATAACCGGTAATGACAAAAAGCGGGTTGTTTATTTCGTGGGCGATCCCGGCAGTCAGAAGCCCTATGGACGCCAGTTTGTCGCTGAGCAAAAGCCTCTTGTGGCTGTCTTCAAGCTCCTTGATATGTTCCGTCATCTTCAGAAACTGATCGACCACGATATCGTTGTGCCGTCTCAGTCTGGCATCGTAAGTGACCAGAAGATTGTGCATCGCCCTGGTGGATTTTTCGATTATCATTTCGAATGTACCGGAGGAAATCTCAAATAACACCGAGGGTTCAAGGATAGTAACCGTGGCGTTCCTCTTGCCACCTGTTATCAGGGACATTTCCCCGAAATAATCCCCTGAAACCAGGTTGGCGAAGGAAACCCCTTTTTTGGAAATGCAGACCGCTCCAGCGAAGATAAAGTACATCGAGTCGGAGTTACTGTCTTCCTCACAAACCACTTCCCCCTTTACGAAATTGAGAACTTCCGTATTTTGGGCAATGAGATTCAGTTCATCCCGGGAGAGGTTGTTGAACAGACTGAATATCTTGAGTTTTGTGAAATCTTGCAGACTGTTTTTCACCACAACCTCTTTTTATCCTTGCCCATTGTCCTGCTTTTCCCGGCAAATTCCCATCTCCTATTTTATCAACGCAGGAAAATTTTAGACACCCACAAACTTCAGCCAGTAAAGGCCGTAGTCAAGAGCAGAAACAGAATGTGGGTTAAGCGGACAGCCGCCCGGCCAGTTGGCGCAGAAGCGCGGCGCCATCCCCCTCCCATGCGGCTCCATGCATGCAGGCCAGGACACGCGGGGAATTGATCGCGAGCTTTTCCGTCAACTCATGGACACGCCGGGTCTGGGAGAAGTAGTCCAGCGCGCTGCGCATCTCTTCACTGGAGTCAAGAATATCGGTCGTGATTAGCGGCTCATGCTCATGCCCGCCCTGGGTGAAGAGGTCGCCGCAGAAGAGGGTTTTGGTCGTAGTCTCAAAAAGGTGGCCGCACTCCCAGGCGTGAGGTAAGTGAGGGGTATCGATCCACCGGACAACATGGGCTCCCAACGAGAGTTCCTCGCCGTCGGCCAGGGCGTGAGCCGGGCGCAAGGCAATGTCGTCCACGCTGACCATCTTGGCAATTTTGCTGCAGAGGGGCTCGGCCTGTGGCGCGGCTTCCAAAAAATCATTGAGCGAGCCGCATTCATCTGCCTCGTAGTGGGAAAATCCAATGTACCGCAGCGATTGCACGGGTATGACGGATGCAATGGCTTCGCGTACCAACGGAAACAACTTAAGCGGCCCGGTGTGATAGAGCAGCGGGGCGTCATCCACAATGAGATACTGGTTAAAGGTAAACCCGCCAGGGATCACTGCCGGTGGTACCGGAGTGCTGATGCGGTAAATACCGCTGGCGATTTCATCAATTCTTGTGCCGTCTTCCTTACTGGGTTTCATGGCTTCGGACCCTCCTTGCCGGTGATGGAATGGGTGAATTATGGGGTAAACTAAGCCGGTAATGAAGGACTTCTTCAAGGAATTACGTCGCCGCAAGGTCTATTGATGGCTTGAAAAAAGCAGGATTGAACATGGCGTAGGTATTGGAACGGGATTGATGTTTGAACTGATGTACAACACACCGGTGAGCTGGGCGGAAGGCGTCGTTGATGCGATGGACGATTTTCTGCCGGATCATGCCGCAGCCGAAAAAAAGGCCTCGAGCATGGCAATGGGCATGGTCTCGCACTACCCTGACAGGCCGGAACTGGTGATGGCCATGATTGATCTCGCCATTGAAGAGCTAAGCCATTACCGTGCGGTCGTTAAGCTGATGAACGAGCGTGGCCTTTGCCTGCTCCCCGATGAAAAAGATCCTTATGTAAACAGTCTGCGGCGCGCTATCCGGCACGGTAAGGATCATTATTTTATGGATCGGCTGCTGGTTGGCGGTATCGTCGAGGCGCGGGGTGCAGAACGATTCGGGCTGGTTGCAGACGCCCTGCCAGCTGGCAAGTTGCAACGTTTTTACCGTGCCATCACTCGCTCTGAGGAGGAACACAAGGGGCTGTTCATTGAGCTTGCAGAACTCTATTTTGATCCGGCGGAGACGCGTTCACGGCTGAATGAGTTGCTGGCGGTTGAAGCGGACATTGTGAGAGAGCTGCCATTGCGGCCAGCACTTCACTAAGCGGTATTGGTGAGCGGCATTGGTAAGCGGCACAGGTCAGTCTCCTGACGGTGGATAAATATCTACGCCAATACGCTGAGCGGGGGACCGCTGCAGTGGAGGATATTCCGGCCAGCGAGCCATGGCAGCAGGTGGTCGTGATTCCTGTTTGCAATGAGACAACAGAGATATTGCGTCCATTGCCGCCTGGACCGGGGCGCAGCCTGATGATACTGGTCGTCAATGAGACCGGGACTGCACCGCGCCATGTTTCGCTCGCCAACCAGGATTTCGCTGCCGAACTACAAGCTCGTTTCAGGGTGCACTGGCAATCAGACGCCGCTTCCGGACTCACGCTGTACCATGATCCAGCGTCACCCCGCGATGTGTTGCTGGTGGACTGTTTCAGTGATGGACGTAAGTTGCCACCCAAAGGGGGGGTTGGCCATGCGCGAAAAACCGGTGCTGACCTTGCCGCTTACCTGATTCACCAGCGGCGGGTGCGCTCACCCTGGATACACTGCACCGATGCAGACGTACACCTGCCGCAACGCTATTTCAGCTGCAGCACAGCGCTAAGTGATACCGCTGCACAGGAAACGGCCGCCCTGGTATATCCTTTCCGGCACAGCATCGCCGCGGATAAAATGGTCGTGAAAGAAGGGGGCGACGAAATACTGAATATCCGTCGACACAAAATCATGCAGGTCACCCGGCTGTATGAGTATTCACTGCGTTATTACGTCGCCGGGCTGAGTTTCGCCCATTCGCCCTATGCTTTCCACACCATCGGCAGCACCATTGCCGTCAACGCGGCTCATTACGCCAAAGTCAGGGGCTTTCCCCGCCGCCAGGCCGGGGAAGATTTCTATCTGCTCAACAAGCTGGCCAAGGTCGGGTCCATCATGCAACTCAGCGCTGAAACAGACTGTGAACCTATTGAAATCGCTGCACGCTTGTCAGACCGGGTCCCTTTTGGCACCGGTGCTGCTGTCGGCAGAATCATGGAACTCGAAGATCCGGCCAGGGAATTCCTGCTTTATCACCCGGCCGTTTTCGGTTTGCTTCGCAGCTGGCTGGGCAGCCTGCCGGCCTTTTGGCAATCGCGCTCCAGCGATATCGGTGCAATTTTGTCTCGGGGACCTGTCACTGACCAGCAGGGCAGTCTCTCAAATCACTCCCCAATGGATCTACAGGTCCTCATCGGCGGACTTGAGGAATCCGGTGCGACTGAAGCGCTGCAACATGCTTTCAGACAGAGTTCCGACGCCAAACAGTTCAACCGGCAAATTCACACCTGGTTCGACGCTTTTCGCACCCTCAAGTTAATCCATCATATGCGCGACCACCATTTGCCCTCGATCAGTTTCGAAGCACTGGTGACGGAGCCAAATCTCGATTACTTGCTGAAGCATGAATCCACATTGCCATGCCTGCATAAAACAATGCACAAAGACTGGTTGGATATTTGTTAGTAAGAAAAGCGGTAAGATCAATCCGGTCCCATTAATGGTGCAATTTTAAGTAAATGAAGAGGTAATGATCATGGCCTGGTTAATT
>JAIVWI010000140.1:0-8248 GCA_048636595.1 Oceanospirillum sp.
TGAGCAACAGTTTTTGTGGCCTTTATTCAGCCGGGAAATCAACTTCGAGAATCGTGTTGTTCTGCTGCAGGACCTCGATCTTCTGGCCCCGGGGTTCAAAGTCCAGGTGCTCTCTGCCATAAGATTCAGGATCCCTGAACATGATGTGGCCGTAGACGTCACCATGATGCATCTCGAACGCTTCGATGATGCCTACTTCCACACCGCCCACTTTCAGCGTGTAAAAACCAACCGGAACATCTTCGATTTCAACTGAAAACTCCACGCGGTTAGAATTCATTTCCCACTCGGCCTCTCCTTTGGCCTCAGGAAGAACACCCGTGTTCTCCAGGTCAACCTCGATTTCGATGAATTCGCCGTCATCGACACAGTCAGTCATACCACTACCCATGCCACCGCCCATGCCACCGCCAGATCCGGAATCGAACTCGCAGTCATAGTGGTGATCGTCATCGCCATCGTGACCACCGTGGCCATCGTCATCGCCGTGGTGACCGTGGTCGTCTTCTTCGAACATATCGTCGAAGGAAGAGAGCATCACGCCGTCATTATTGTGAATTTCGATTTGCTGTCCGCGAGGATCGAAGGTCATCATCATTTTTCCGTCTTCTTGCGGGCTGGCGAATTCCATTCCTCCGCGACCATTCTGCACTGCAAAGCCTCCACGGTCCTGCATTCCAACATACAGGTGGTAATCACCATCCGGTAATCCTTCCACGTCAACCTCGAACTCCATGTGCCCAGGGTAATCGTCATACTGGGCGAGACCGCTGCCCGTGACCCCTTCTCTCGCCGGCGCCAACTCAAGGCGTTGTTCGCCAAACATCCCATCAACGTGCATGTCATCAGAGATTCCACCGGTGCAATGGGTATTCATTACTTCCAGCAGTCGTTCAATATTGAATGAGCCGCTGCCGACTTCATCGTGTTCGGTTTCGTAGGTAACGACGCCACTGTCGCAACTGTCAAAAACAATGGTCATTGTTCCGATACTTTGGACCGAATCGTTACCAGGCATGGCGGCTTGCATGAATCCAACGTCTGTAGATTCGAACAAATCGTATTCGATTCGATTATCTACCAGGTCACCGATGCCGACGAACCAGGCTGTCTTTCTATCCGCCCCGTATGTATACCAATAAACGGCGGATTTCCTGGAGTCATCGATTTGCTCAACAACCTGGAGGGCTAGCCCCTGCGCTTCCTGGTCAACCTGATCCCAAATGCCCGTGAAGTGCCGGGTGACGATGAACCCATCGTCCGTACTCCCTGAGCCCGGCCCATGCGCTGATGCAATTGTGCTGGAACCGAGTATGCCAATGGCAAGTGCAACACTCGAAATCAATCTTATAACTTTCATCTTAATCACCTTTCTTTATAGTAAAAAATAACAGTAAAAATAACCAAATTCTCGTGGGAAAAAATCCGATATATGAACTAACTAAAACTTTTTCTTCGCAGTATCTCCTGCTGTTTGTACATACCGTGAATGCGGGAACGCGTGACCACGGTCGCCGAATCACCTGAGTCGAAGACATGGCGGGACATCACCTCCCGTTCCATAGATTTTCCTCCTGTATTTGAGTTAATTGGCTTTTTCAAAGCAAGCTCTTATGCTTGCACGCTTTTTTTCAGGCGATGAGTCTGCCAGATCAGGAAAGTCGCCGGAATTACCGCCAGGGTAAGGATGGTGGCGCTGACCATGCCGCCGACCATGGGCGCGGCTATCCGCCGCATCACTTCGGACCCGGTTCCACTGCCCAACATGATGGGCAGCAAGCCGGCTATGATCGCAGCGACCGTCATAATGATGGGTCTGACCCGAAGCAGCGCCCCATCGACCACGGCATTGGAAAGATCCTCCCGCGTCAGGCTGCGGCCATTTTCCTCCGCCTGGCGCCGGTGGTTGGATAGGGCCTGCTTGAGATAAACCAGCATCACCACACCGATTTCCACGGCCACACCGGCAAGCGCAATAAAGCCCACGCCAACCGCAACCGAGATGTGGTAATCCAGTAGATAGAGCAGCCAGATCCCCCCAATCAGCGCAGTGGGGAGTGTGCCCAGGATAATCAGGACTTCCGTCATATTTTTAAAGTTCAGAAAGAGCAGGAGAACAATAATGACCAGGGTCACCGGAATGACCGTGGCAAGACGTTCCTTGGCCCGTTCCATGTATTCGTATTGCCCCGACCAGTTGATCGAGTAACCCGCAGGCAAATCCAACTGTTCATTCACGGCCTGCCGGGCTTGCCGGACGTAGGTGCCCAGGTCCACACCTGCAATATCGACATAAATCCAGCCATTGAGCCGGGCATTTTCGCTCTTGATCATAGGGGGACCGTCTTCAATCGTCAGGTTTGCCACCGCAGACAGGGGGATCTGACTCCCCGAAGGCGTGACCACGGGAAGGTTTTTGAGTGTTTCCAGCGAGTCGCGATACCCTCTCGGATAGCGCAGGTTGACCGGATAGCGCTCCAGGCCCTCCACCGTTTCGGTGATGTTCATTCCACCAATAGCCGTTCTGACAATATCCTGCACATCGTCGATGTTCAGGCCGTAGCGTGACGCCTGGTCGCGCAAGATGTCTACCGTCACATACCGCCCCCCGGCCACTCTTTCGGCAAAGGCCGAAGCCGTGCCCGGAATCTTTTTGAGGATTATTTCGATATCCTTGCCGATTTGCTGAATCACACCCAGGTCCGGGCCGGCAATCTTGATTCCCACGGGGGTCTTGATCCCGGTGGCCAGCATGTCGATCCGGGTTTTGATCGGCCACACCCAGGCGTTGGTCAGGCCGGGGATTTTCACCGCCTGATTGAGATCCCACTTGATGTCTTCCATATCAACGCCCTCGCGCCATTCAGATTCCGGCTTGAGCTGGATCACGGTTTCTATCATGGTCAGTGGCGCCGGGTCTGTCGCTGTTTCCGCCCGGCCGATCTTGCCGAATGCAGATTTCACCTCAGGCACAGTAAGAATCAGTTTATTGGTTTGCTGCAACAGTTCCTGGGCTTTGCCGATCGATATTCCCGGGAAGGTCGTCGGCATGTACATGATGTCGCCTTCATTCAGATCCGGCATGAATTCCGAGCCCAGCTTGTTGGCCGGCCAAAAGCCGATGACCACCAGGATCAGGGCCGCTGTCATCACCCGCCACGGGTGTTTGGTGACCTGTGAAATCAAAGGCCGGTAAGCCCAGATCAGGGCCCGGTTGATCGGATTGCGGTGCTCCGGAAGTATTTTTCCCCGGATGAAATAGCCCATCAGGACGGGCACCAGGGTGATGGACAATACAGCCGCCGCCGCCATGGCATAGGTCTTGGTGAACGCCAGTGGCGCGAACATCCGGCCCTCCTGAGCTTCCAGGGAAAACACCGGCAAAAAGCTGAAGGTGATGATCAGCAAGGAAAAAAACAGCGGCGGACCGACCTCGACGGCCGCCTCGGTAACCACCGACCAGTGCGCCTTGACATCGTAGTCCTCGTGTTCCATTTTCTTGTGTACGGTCTCGATCATCACGATGGCCGCATCGACCATGGCGCCGATCGCGATGGCAATGCCGCCCAGCGACATGATGTTGGCATTCAAACCCTGTGCATACATCACGACCAGGGCAGCCAGAATTCCCAATGGCAGGCTGATAATGATGACCAGGGACGAGCGGATATGAAAAAGGAAGAAAACGCAGACCAATACAACCACCAGGAATTCTTCCGCCAGTTTGCTCTGCAGGGTCTCAACCGCCTTGCTGATCAAAGTTGAACGGTCATAGACCGGAACAATTTCCACACCTTCTGGCAGGCTTTTCCTCAGCTCATCCAGGCGCTTCTTGACACCCTCAATGGTGGTGCGCGCATTTTCGCCAAAGCGCATGACGATTATGCCGCCGACCACCTCACCTTCACCGTCCAGTTCCGCGATACCGCGCCGCAGTTGCGGACCCAGGCGAATTTCAGCCACATCCTCCAGCCGGATCGGCGTGCCGGTCTCGTTCATGCCCAGCGGAATGGCGCCAATGTCTTCGACCGACTTCAAATAGCCGGTTGCACGAACCATGTATTCCGCTTCACCCATTTCAATGACGGAACCACCCACTTCCCGGTTGCCGCGCTGAATCGCCGTCCTGATTTTGGACAACGGTAAATTGTACGCTCTCAGGGCATCGGGATTGACCACGACCTGGTATTGGCGAACCATGCCGCCGATGGTCGCGACTTCCGCGACGCCCGGCACCGTTTGCAGTTCAAACTTCAGGAACCAGTCCTGGATGGACCTGAGCTGCGACAGGTCATGCTTGCCCGTGCGGTCCACCAGCGCGTATTCGTACACCCAGCCCACCCCGGTGGCATCGGGACCTAGCGCCGGTTTCGCCGAGGGTGGTAACTGGCCTGATACCTGGTTCAGATATTCCAGTACCCTGGAGCGCGCCCAGTACAGGTCCGTTCCGTCTTCGAAAATAACGTAAACGAAAGAATCCCCGAAAAAAGAGTAGCCGCGCACCGTTGTGGCGCCCGGTACCGACAGCATGGCGGTGGTCAGGGGGTAAGTCACCTGGTCTTCCACCACTTGTGGCGCCTGGCCGGGAAACGGTGTCTTGATGATGACCTGGACATCGGACAGGTCAGGCAGCGCATCCACCGGTGTTATCAGCATGATCTTGATGCCTGCAACCGCCAGAATGACGCTGGCCAGAATTACCAGGAAGCGGTTTGCGACCGACCAGCGAATGATCTTTTCAATCATGATCTTGCGCCTCGCCATCCGCTGTCTGTTCAATCAAGTCGCCCGAATCGGCACTGCTCAGACCGAGGCTTTCGATTACGTATTCTCCGGCGTGTTCCTGTTTCAGCTGGAAGCGAACTTCCTGTCCTGCACGGACGGTGCTCAAATCAACACCCGGCAAAGTGTCAAATTCCATGGTCATGCTGGGCCAGCCCAGTTGATCGATGGGGCCATGCGAAATGCGAATATGGCTCCGTTCAGCATCGACAGCTTCAACCCGGCCACTGGCGAAAACCGTGGCGGCCCGGCGCTCTTCAAGCCGAATCGGTGCGGAATCCAGGCGCTGGATGCTGCCTGCGAGGCTGGCTTCCGAATCCAGCAGAAACTGCGCAGAAGTCACGATTTCATCGCCTTCTTCAATCCCCGCCAGGATTTCAACGAATTCCCCGCTTTCCATGCCCGTCATGACTTCAAAGACACGAAACTTCCCGTCACCCAGGGCCACCACGACGCGATCCCGGTCCGGCGCCCGGATCAGCGCTTCGCGGGGAATGCTGAGTGCATTCGGGTGCAGTTTTCCATAGATGGAAACACGGGCATACATGTTGGGCTTGAGCCGCTCACCCGGGTTTTCAAACAGCAGGCGCACGCGCAGGGTGCGGGTTTTCGGATCGAGAACGGGGTAGACGTAATCCACCTGGCCGGTAAAGACCTGACCGGGCAGGTAGTCCAGCCTGGCCTCGGCCGCCTGTCCCGCGGCTACCCATTCAGCCTGTGATTCGAATATCTCGGCTTGCAACCAGACACTGGACAGGTCCGCCAGGCTCATGATGGTGGTATTTGGCTGTACGAACATCCCTTCACGTATATTCAAATCCGTGATGATGCCGTCCTGCGGCGCTGCCACCCGGATGTTGTCAGATGCCCTGCCTCTTTTCGCCAGCGCTTCGATTCCCGAGCGATTCATACCCAGCGCCAATAATTTTTCTGTTGATCCCGCTTTGAGCCTGCTGTCACTGCGCTTGCTGGCCTGGAGGTATTCCTTCTGGGCATTGACCAGCTCAGGCGAATAGTACTCAAACAGCAGGTCGCCCTTTTTCACCCGTTCCCCCTCCGCGTCGACCAGCAAGCGGGTGATCCAGCCCTGGGTTCTCAGGTTGATGTGGCTGATCCGTTTTTCGTCGAAGCCGACATAGCCTGTTGCTTGGATGCGGCGCCACAGGGGCCGGACAGTGGCCGGCGCGGTGCGCACGCCCAGGTTGTTTTCCACCGCGGGGCTGATGGTGACTGCGTCACTCGAAAGTTCGTCACCCGCATACACCGGCACCAGGTCCATGCCCATCGGCGATTTGCCCGGCTCGTCGCGTTTGTAATTGGGGTCCATTGGCGCGACCCAGTACAGGATTTCTTTTTCGCCCCCTCTGCCGTCATCATCGGCACCTCCCGGCGCAAAGTCGCTGATCCGCGGGCCAATGTAAACGCCAACTGCCAGCGCGATGATGATCAAAACCACGGTAACGATTTTGTTACTCATTTTAATTCTCCTTCCAGGTACAGCAGGCGCGCCTGTGTTTTAAGGATCTCAGCCTGCAAACGGGCCTGGTCCAGGCGCAGCTCGAACTCGGTTAGTTGTGCGCGCAGAAGTGTTGTCAGGTCTCCGACGGATGACTGGTAAGCCTCGAATGAAGCCATGGAGCTGGCTTCAGACTCCGGTACCAGAATGGTGTTGAACAGTGAAAAACGTTCCTGCTGGCGGCGCAGGGTCGAGGCGTGCAAATCGATTTCACGCAGCATCCGCCGGTATACATCGTCTCGCGTGTACATGGCGGCTGAAGATTGCGCAATGCTGGCGGCAGTCACCCGGTCCTGGCGGTTTTTGTGGAACAGGGGCAAGTCCATTACCACCATTGCTGAAAGCAAGTCAGGGCGCGAAGTCCCATCCGGTCCGGTGCCACCGCGGCCGCCATAAGTGACATCGAGCGAAAATTCGGGCTTGTATTTCTGCCGCGCCAGTTCCACGCCGGTCTCCGAGGCAGCAATGTTCTTGTCCAGGGCAAGAATACGGGGGTGGTCTTTCAGATTCTCCTGGATCACAGCATCGCTTGACGGAGTTTCAAGCGGGGGCCAACCCTGTGCGAGATCCTGATAGGCGACTTCGCCGATCCAGGTTGCCAGCCGTGCCCGGGCGCGTTCTTCTTCCTGCAGGATTCTCTGGGCCCGTTCCTCGACTTTTGCCACTTCAACCGATGCCTGGAACACATCTTCCTGGTTGACTTTACCGGTGGCGTAGTAGTCCTGGGTCACGTCCGCAAGTTCGGAAAACACCCTGATCGCCTCGGCGTTGATGGTCAGCAATTGCTGTTGTTTTATGGTTTCCAGGAACTGTTCCCTGACATCCAGCAGTATCCTCAGTTTCTGTTCGACCACGGTTTCATCCAGGCCTTCGGAGCGCTGCTTGATTTGTTGAGCACTCAGTGCCCGGGTATGCCCCCTGGGGAATTTCTGGATCAGTCCAACTTGAACCTGCGTCATGGCTTCCTGGCCAAGATGAAACGTATCGGTCGGCAACGACATCAGACCCAGTTTGAGCATGGGATCGGGAAGCTGCCCGGCGGCGACTGACAACTCATCAAGGGCCAGACGATTAGCCTTTATAACCTCGACGGATGGATCTTCCCGCAATGCCAGCCGTTCAACTTCGTTGAGGCCTAATCCCGAAGCATCGACATTCAAACTTATTGCGACACCAGCAAATGCAATGGACACAGCCAGAATACGACCATGAACGGTGCTCTTATTAGTACAATACATAACAATCTCCAAAAACCAGTGAACGCCAGATGACGTTTTGAGTTTTTCAAACTCAGAATCCAGGGTCTGACAAAATCAGCCCCGGAAATTGGCTGGTTCAGGAGATAGGGGGTCGGTACAGGGGTGAATCGAAGCTTGGTGACAACGGGCCGTTTTTGAATGAAGGCAGGCGGCCGGCTATAAGTACTGTTCCTGCATCAAAACCGGCATCCAGGACAGCCGCCCCGGCAGGCGCCGCGCCGCAATGTGCCGGTGAATCACAGGAATGGGAAGTGTCCGTGTCATCGTGATCGCAGCAGTCCGAATCGGAACCGTCGCCATCCATCGTCTGCTGCATGACGTGGTCCATACTCATGTCCATATCACCCATATTCATATCCATAGAGCAAAACGAAGCCTGCACGGGCTGCGCTGCAAACAGGATCAAAAGGGCCAGGATCACGTGTTTCATGTCTCAGAGACTACCATTTTGCGGATTAAGTTCCCAGTATCATGTACAAGACCCCACTCATGGTGCAAACTTCTCAGCCAGGCCGCAAATTCCGAATCCTTCGTGCGGGAGTTGAGAAGCGCTTGTTAGAGGTCGCTGGCGGCCGAAAGGCTGGTCGCGCCCAAGGACGCTCCTACAGCTAGGCCATATATCGGAATAACAATTCAACACAAGGGTGGAAAATGGACGTAATCGTCATTAATGGCGGCAGGGCTTTGGCCG
>JAIVWI010000141.1:0-8164 GCA_048636595.1 Oceanospirillum sp.
ATTGATACGGGTAAACCCGAAGTCATGGAAGCGGCCGTTCGCGCCGGGGCCGGAATGATCAACGATGTATATGCTTTACGCCGGGAAGGAGCGCTTGAAACCGCGTCAACACTGGATGTCCCGGTGTGCCTGATGCATATGCAGGGCAAGCCGGGGGACATGCAAGATAAGCCTGAATACGAAGATGTCGTCGGGGAAGTCAGAGGTTTCCTGCTGGCCCGGGCAGAAAAATGTGAGTCGGCGGGAATTCCCAGACAAAACATCATCATTGATCCCGGTTTCGGTTTCGGCAAGACTTTGCAGCACAATATCGATCTGTTCAAAGCCATTCCCACTTTCGTTGCTACCGCTTACCCTGTGCTGGTTGGCATTTCACGCAAATCCATGTTGGGTCAGTTGAGCGATAAAGCGGTTGATCAAAGGCTGGCCGGATCAATCTCGGCTGCTGTTCTTGCTGCACAGGCGGGAGTAGCCATCATACGGGTTCATGATGTTGGTGAAACCGTGGATGCGCTGAAAATTGCAAGCGTCCTGCAATCTGGCTGAGACAAGATCGCTTCAGAACGGTAAAATCCGCTGATGAGTTTGAAATACTTCGGAACAGACGGTGTGCGCGGTCGCGTTGGGGAACATCCCATCACGGCAGACTTCATGATGAAACTGGGGCGCGCCGCCGGGGTTGTCCTCGCCAAGGGTGACAAGCGGGCGGTGGTCATTGGTAAAGACACCCGAATTTCCGGGTACATGTTTGAATCCGCGCTCGAAGCCGGCCTGGCCGCTGCAGGGGCTAACGTATTGTTGCTGGGGCCTATGCCCACACCTGCCGTTGCGTACCTGACACGGACCCTGTATGCCTGTGCTGGAATCGTGATTTCAGCATCCCATAACCCCTTTGAAGATAACGGCATCAAGTTTTTCTCCGCCGACGGGGAAAAATTCCCCCCTGAAACTGAGCAGGCAATTGAGCTGGAACTGGCAAGGCCCTTTGTAACCGTGGATTCGGCACATATGGGCAAGGCCCAGCGAGTAGATGACGCGGCAGGCCGCTACATCGAATTTTGTAAGGGAACCATGCCTTTCGGAACCGTGCTTGACGGCATGAGGATTGCCCTGGATTGCGCAAACGGCGCAACCTACAAGGTGGCGCCCATGGTCTTCAGGGAACTGGGCGCCAGGGTTCACCTGATCGGTGACGAACCCGATGGCCTCAACATCAATCATCAATGTGGGTCAACGTATCCGGAGGCCATGCAGGAAAAAGTCATCAGTTGCGGTGCTGACGTTGGAATTGCCCTTGACGGTGATGGTGACCGCGTCATCATGGCTGACCGGAACGGAGAGATCGTTGACGGTGACGAGCTTTTGTACATTATTGCCACAGCGCGCCAGGATGAAGACAGCCTGGAAGGCGGTGTGGTCGGCACGGTAATGAGCAATTTCGGCCTGGAACTGGCTTTGAAGGAGCGTAATATCCCGTTCCTGAGAACCCCGGTAGGTGACCGTCACATTCACCGCGCATTGACTGAAAAGGGCTGGAAACTGGGTGGCGAAGCCTCGGGGCATCTCCTGTCTCTTGATCGCACCAGCACCGGCGATGGAATCGTCAGCGCCCTGCAGGTGCTGGAAATCATGGTGCGTAGCGGAAAAAGCCTGGCGGAACTCAAACAGGGCATGCGGAAATTCCCCCAGATCATGATCAATGTTCCGGTGTCGGCGACCGGTCAACAGCGCTTGTCCGGGTCGGAAAAAATCAACGAGGTAGTGAGCGACATCGAGGCTGAATTGGACGGCAGGGGGCGCGTCATACTCAGGCCCTCCGGAACTGAGCCTCTGATCCGCGTCACGCTGGAAGGTGACGACCGGGACCAGGTAGAACGCCTGGCGAAGCATCTGGCGGATACGGTTCGGGAAGAATTGCAGGGCTGAACCGGGTTCCTGCCTATTCAGATAACACCGAGTTCTTTACCGACTTTCACGAAGGCCTCAATGGCGCGGTCCAGGTGTTTGCGTTCATGTGCCGCTGAGAGCTGTACGCGTATGCGGGCTTCGCCTTTGGGTACGACCGGGAAGAAGAAACCGATGACGTAAATTCCTTCTTCGAGCAGTTTTGCTGCGAATTCCTGGGCCAGTGGCGCATCGTAGAGCATGACCGGTACGATCGGGTGTTCTCCGGGCTTGATGTCAAAACCGGCATCCGTCATGGCTGAGCGGAAATAGCGCGTGTTCTCTTCCAACCGGTCGCGCAGTTCGGTGCTTGCGGAAAGCTTTTCGAACACACGGATTGACGCTGCGACCAGGGCGGGGGGCAGGGTGTTTGAAAACAGGTAGGGCCGGGACCGCTGGCGCAGCAGGTCGATGATTTCCTGGCGTCCGGTGGTGAAGCCACCCGATCCGCCACCCAGCGCTTTGCCCAGGGTGGAAGTAAATATATCCACCTTGTCCATTACGCCGAAGTATTCCGCGGAACCCCTGCCGGTGGGCCCGAGGAAGCCGGTGGCGTGGCTGTCATCCACCATTACCAGGGCATCATAGCGTTCGGCCAGTGCAGTAATTTTATCGATTTTCGCGATGTATCCATCCATGCTGAATGCGCCATCAGTGGCGATCAGCCGCGTGCGGCAATCCTGGGTTGATTGCAGGATTTCTTCCAGGGTTTCCATGTCGCTGTTCGGGTAACGGTGGCGTTGCGCTTTGCACAGCCGGATTCCGTCGATAATCGATGCATGGTTGAGCGCATCGGAAATCACCGCATCTTCCGGGCCCAGGATGGTTTCGAACAGGCCGCCGTTGGCATCGAAGCAGGAGGTATAGAGAATGGTGTCATCTGTGCCGAAGAAACGGGAAATAGTCTGTTCCAGTTGCTTGTGCAGGTCCTGGGTGCCGCAGATGAAGCGAACCGAGGCAAGCCCGAAACCGTGGTCATCCAGCGCCTTGTGCGCCGCGGCAATCACATCCGGGTCGTCTGCCAGGCCAAGGTAGTTGTTAGCGCAGAAATTAAGAACCTCACTGCCGTCCTGTACCTTTATTTCCACGCCCTGGGGTGTGGTGATGACCCGCTCCTCTTTGTATAGCCCGGCCTCCCGTATCTCTTCCAGCGTATGCCGGATTCTTTCCAAAGTATCCACTTACCCGATTCTCCCTGATTATTTCTCAGATTTTTCCTGTCCAGTCACAAACAACTTTGCCGCATTGCCCATCGATCATCAGCTGGAAACCCTGCTGAAAGTCATCGATGGGGATGTGATGAGTCAAGGCTTTGTGCAGCGGAAAGCCGGTAAGGACCATCTGCGTCATCTTGTACCAGGTTTCATACATGCGCCGCCCGTAGATGCCATGCAACTCCAGCCCTTTGAAAATAATCTGGTCCCAGTCGCAGCCCGTTCCATCCGGTAACAGGCCCAGCAGCGCCACTTTTCCGCCGTGGTACATGTGGTGAAGCAGGTCATTGAAGGCCGTCGGGTTGCCGGACATCTCCAGGCCGATATCAAATCCGTCGATCTGCAGTTCGCTAACCACGTCGGCAATTGATTCGCGCCGGACATTCACGATGCGGCTGGCCCCCATGTTTTTGGCAAGATTTAGCCGGTAATCATTGACGTCCGTGATCACCACATGGCGTGCGCCTACATGACGGCAGATTCCGGCTGCAATGATGCCGATCGGGCCCGCGCCCGTGATCAATACGTCTTCACCGACCAGGTCAAACTGCAGGGCGCAGTGGGCGGCATTTCCAAACGGGTCAAAAAACGCAGCCAATTCAGAAGCAATTTCATCGGGGATTGCCCACAGATTGCTGGAAGGCACCACGATATACTCGGCGAACGCACCATTGCGATTGACGCCGATGCCGACGGTATTGGGACAGGTATGCGGGTGTCCGGCACGGCAATTGCGACAGTGGCCGCAAACGATATGACCTTCGGCCGACACCCGGTCTCCTTCCATGTAGCCGGTGACGCCATCGCCCAGTTGTATGATGCGCCCGACAAATTCATGACCGATCACCAGGCCGGGTTGAATGGTGCGTTGCGCCCAGTCATCCCACTGGTGGATATGGACATCGGTGCCGCAGATTGCAGTTTTTTCGACCTTGATCAGTACTTCATTGGTGCCGGGTACCGGTATTGGAACCTGTTCCATCCAAATACCGGGGCCGGCTTCGCGCTTCACCAGCGCGCGCATGGTCTGGCCCATTGTAGCTCCTGAATTCACTTAAATGATGGGTTCCCTGACCTTGAATTATAACTTAGTCGGAGGCTCGCTCAGTCATTGTTCAGGGTCCTGAACCCGATTTTTCAACTGATGCATGATTGAAGTCATGGCCTCTGAAGCGGAACCCCTCAGGCAATAGTCGGCATGCAGACTGAGCGGTGTTTCCTGTGGATTGATTTCTACCAGGCTGGCGCCGTTTTCCAGGGCCAGCAGAGGAAGACTGGCAGCGGGTTGAACCAACGATGTGGTGCCAATGGAAAAACAGAAATCACACAGGACGGCTGCATTCATGGCCGCATCCATGGCCCCCGCAGGCAGGGATTCCCCGAACCACACCACATCCGGGCGCGCCAGGCCATCCTGAGCCCACGGTGACCGGGGCGGGCAGTCGTTTGATTTCGCCAGCCATTCGTCGTCGATCGGCCGGGATGTCAGGTGACAGATCGAGCGCATGATATTGCCATGCAATTCGATCACGTTGCCAGAGCCGGAACGTTGATGGAGTGAGTCCACGTTCTGGGTCACTATGGACAGGCGGGGGACCATCGATTCGAGTTCCACCAGTGCAAAATGGCCGGCGTGCGGTTCTGCATCCCTGACTTTTTCGCGGCGCTCCTCGTACCACGACCAGACGCGTGCAGGGTGAGCGGAAAACGCCTGTGGTGTTGCCAGGTCTTCCGGGCGAAATTTTGCCCACAGACCGGTCTGGGCATCCCGGAAGGTCGCGATGCCGCTTTCGGCTGACATGCCGGCGCCTGTGAACACTACTACATGGTCTGAGTTCTGAAGACGTTCCAGCAATGCTTCGGGCAACAGCAAGGTGTCATTTTGCTCCATGGAAAAGTCTCTCAAGGCATGGCGAAACGGGGGGCTTGGGTGTATTCTACGCGGTTCTCAGGCGTCAAGTCCGGGATACTGGTGCAATAATGCAAGGCGGATCCCCGGAATCAAGAGAAGATGAAAGGCAAGCTATATATCAAGACACACGGCTGTCAGATGAACGAGTACGATTCCATGAAGATGGTGGACGTGCTGGCGGCATCCCATGGCCTGGAACTGACGGACCGGGAAGAGGACGCTGATGTCATCCTGATCAACACCTGTTCAATTCGGGAAAAAGCCCAGGAAAAGGTTTTTTCACAGCTCGGCCGCTGGAAGAATTTAAAGCGTGAAAACCCCGGGCTGGTCATTGGTGTCGGGGGCTGCGTGGCCAGCCAGGAAGGAAAGGCCATAATCGACCGTGCGCCCATCGTGGACATGGTATTCGGGCCCCAGACATTGCATCGCTTGCCTGCGATGCTCGACAGCGTAAAAACTACCGGTAAGCCGTCGATTGACATTTCATTTCCGGAAGTGGAAAAGTTCGATAATCTCCCGGAACCCGGTGCGCAGGGTCCCACTGCTTTTGTGTCCGTGATGGAAGGTTGCAGCAAGTACTGCACATTTTGCGTTGTTCCCTATACCCGCGGTGAGGAAATCAGCCGCCCCTTCGATGACGTCGTTGCTGAATGTGCGACTCTGGCCGGGAAAGGCGCCAGGGAGATCAACTTGCTCGGACAGAATGTAAATGCCTATCGCGGCCCCATGCACGACGGCACAACAGCAGATTTGGCTTTGCTGATCCATTATGTTGCCGCGATTGAAGGCATCGAGCGCATTCGATTCACTACCTCGCATCCCATGGAGTTTTCACAGAACCTTACTGATGCCTTCGGCGAGGTACCGGAACTGGCGAATTACCTGCACTTGCCTGTACAGAGCGGTTCTGACAGGGTGCTGGCTCTGATGAAACGTGGCCACACTGTCCTGGAATACAAGCAGAAAATTCGCCGCCTGCGTGAAAAGCGGCCGGATATCAGCCTGTCATCGGATTTCATTGTTGGTTTTCCCGGTGAAACCGAGCGTGATTTTGAGGATACGTTGAGCTTGATCGCCGACCTGAATTTTGACCAGAGTTTCAGTTTTATATTTTCAGCCCGCCCGGGTACCCCTGCTGCGAGCCTGCCGGATGATTTGTCTCTGGACGTGAAAAAGGAACGCCTGAGGCGCTTGCAGGAACTGGTGAACAGCCAGGCTGCCCGGATCAGCAGGAATATGATAGGTACAAACCAAAGGCTTCTGGTTGAAGGCTTCAGCAAGAAGAATCCCGATCAACTCGCCGGCCGGACCGAAAACAACCGTGTTGTCAATTTCGACGGAAATCCCCGCTTGATTGGTCAATTTGCCGATGTCGTTATTACCGAGGCCCTGAGTCACTCCTTGCGGGGACGTGTGATACTGCGGGAACCCAAATCCAGTGCTCCTTCAAGGGGTACCAGGGCAATTGCATGAGTGAACGGATTTCCTTTGAACTAGAACCGGCCGACACGCTGAGGCTTGCCAATCTCTGCGGCCAGTTCGATGAACATCTGAAACAGATGGAATCCAGGCTGGGCGTGGATATTTTCTGCAGGGGTAACCTGTATACCGTGCAGGGAGAAAGTCACCCTGTCCAGGCTGCCCGCCACCTGCTGCATAGCCTGTATCGGCTCACCGAATCAGAAGTGTTGACCCCCAGTCTGATCAATCTCCATCTGCAGGAATCAGGAATAGCGGAACTGGAGGATCAGCCGGTACCGGCTGATCCGTCTTCCGAGGTGACCGTGAAAACCAAGCGCGGAATGGTCCGGGGCCGTGGTCCAAATCAGAAGCGGTACCTGATAAATATATCGACACATGCGATCAATTTTGGTGTCGGCCCGGCCGGGACCGGGAAAACCTACCTGGCCGTGGCATGCGCGGTGGCTGCATTACAAAATGATCAGGTTCGGCGGATTGTGTTGGTGCGGCCGGCGGTGGAGGCGGGCGAACGCCTTGGGTTTCTGCCCGGGGATATGGCGCAGAAAGTCGATCCCTACCTGAGGCCGTTGTATGACGCACTTTACGAGATGATGGGTTTCGAACGCGTCGCGACCATGATTGAACGTAACGTGATCGAAGTAGCACCCCTGGCATTCATGCGGGGCCGCACCCTGAATGACGCCTTCGTTATCCTCGACGAAGCCCAGAATACCACCAGGGAACAAATGAAAATGTTCCTGACCCGCATCGGTTTCGGCTCTACCGCCGTGGTCACCGGTGACATAACCCAGATCGACCTGCCACGCAAAAGCATGTCCGGCCTGAAGCACGCTCTGGGTATCCTTGCCGGTGTGAAGGGCGTCAGTTTCAGTTATTTTGCTGCGGCTGACGTGGTTCGCCATCCGATGGTGCAACACATTGTCGAAGCTTATGAAGCTGAATCAAAGGACTCCGGTGAAGCTTGACATCGCAGTCCAGAACGCGACTTCTTTTACACCGGTGCCGTCTGATCAACAGTTTGCACGATGGGCAAGCGCCGCATTGCACCAGCATGGTGACGCAGAGCTGCTGATTCGACTCGTTGACCGGCGGGAGAGCCGGCAGCTCAACACCCGATATCGCCACAAGAACAAGGCCACCAACGTGCTTTCCTTTCCCGCTGATTTACCGAAGGAGGTCGGGCTGGCGCTGTTGGGCGACATTATAATTTGTGCGCCGGTCGTCGCTGAGGAGGCCAGGGACCAGCACAAAACGGCCGAAGCCCACTGGGCCCACCTTACCATTCACGGCATTCTCCACCTGCTGGGTCACGACCACCAGCTTGAAGAAGAAGCGTCTGCAATGGAATCCATCGAAAGCAAAATACTGAAGTCTCTTGGCTTTCCCGACCCGTACCTTTGCTGAATGCAGTCCCAGTTTGGCAAAAGCCCGTTCGGAGCAAGGGGTCTTCTTCCAGGACCCTTTGAAACACGATGTTTCAAGAGGAGGCCCCATGGACGGGTTTATGCCGTGTCCTGGAAGAAGACCCCTTGCTTCGGACGGGCGCTCCAGCAAGTAGCACAACGGATAGGTGAACAACCTTGCTGGAATTCACAGCCAGCAGGGAACGGTT
>JAIVWI010000142.1:0-8051 GCA_048636595.1 Oceanospirillum sp.
TCAGATACTGTCGGCCGCGAGCGACCTCTTACAGAAGACTGGTTTTGCGTGCGGAACAGCAATACCTTGACGCGGGGCGCGGCACGTTCAACCATATAGCCTGAACCCGGACCAGGAATCCCCAACCATGAATGACGCACGTAAACCCGCCCTGTTGCTGCGGGCCATTGGCCTCAGCCTGTTTGTCCTGCTGCTCCCGGTATTGGCTTTTGCCGCCACCGAAGGTGCGGCGGAAATTCTGGACTTGACGGGTCACTGGGCTGGAATCCTGTCCATCGTGATATTCATCGCAGCCTATTCACTGGTCATCGGCGAGGAAGTGATCCATCTACGGAAGTCCAAGCCGGTCATTGTCGCGGCGGGCCTGATCTGGGTTTTAGTGGCGATTGCATTCATCCAGGCCGGAGACACCGAGCGCGCACACGTGGCAATCCGTCACGACTTGCTGGAGTTCGTTGAACTGTTCCTGTTCCTGCTGGCGGCGATGACTTATATCAATACGATGGAAGAGCGTGGGGTATTCGACGTTTTACGCGTGTGGTTGGTGACCCAGGGCTTTTCCCTGCGCAAGATTTTCTGGATTACCGGCGGACTGGCGTTCGTCATATCGCCGGTGGCGGACAACCTGACCACGGCCATGCTGATGGCGACCGTCGTGGTGGCCGTGGGCGGCACAAATACCCGTTTTATCGCCATTGCCTGTATCAATATCGTGGTGGCGGCCAATGCCGGTGGCGCTTTCAGCCCCTTCGGCGACATTACTACGCTGATGGTCTGGCAAAAAGGCCTGGTCCAGTTCCATGAGTTCTTTGCGCTGCTTCTCCCCTCAGTGGTCAACTGGCTGGTGACGGGTACGATTCTCAGCTTTGCCATTTCGAAGGAGCAACCCGAGCCGATCACTGATCACGCGGAACTACAGCACGGGGCCTGGGTGGTGGTTGGTCTGTTCATTCTCACCATCGCGATGGCTGTTTCCATGCACAATGTGCTGCACTTGCCGCCGGTGGTTGGCATGATGACCGGCCTCGGATTCCTGAAGCTGTTTGGCTATTACCTGGCGCGGCGCGATGTCCGGATTGCCAAGGGGCATGAATTGCAGATGGTCGAAGCCTCGGCCCTTGGCGTCGCCGCGGTGCACGAGGGCGAACGCCAGCATTCCCGGCAGGTTTTTGACATTTACCAAAATCTGCAGCGGGCTGAGTGGGACACATTGATGTTTTTTTACGGTGTCATCATGTGCGTTGGTGGGCTGGGGGCATTCGGTTACCTGGCGGTGGGTTCGGAGTTGATGTATGTGGGCCTGGGACCGACCTCGGCCAATATCATCGTGGGATTCGCCTCGGCCATTGTGGACAATATCCCGGTGATGTTCGCGGTACTCGAGATGAGCCCGGACATGTCACAGGGCCAGTGGTTGCTGGTGACGCTGACGGCTGGTGTGGGTGGATCCATGCTGTCGATCGGATCGGCAGCCGGTGTCGCGGTCATGGGAACGGCCAGGGGCGTTTACACTTTCTTTGCTCATTTGAAATGGAGCTGGGCGATCCTGCTGGGATATATGGCCAGCATCGCTACCCATTTCGCGGTTAACGGCTCTTTATTCACTTGATATGGTAAACAAGGCCAAGCCTGAAGCCGGGCTCCAGCGCGAAATCGGAAAACTGGGCTTCAGCGCCATCGTGCTCAACGGTACGATCGGGGCAGGTATATTTGCACTGCCGGCAGTAGCGGCTTCAAGAACCGGCCTGTTCAGCCCGTGGATGTTTGTCATCTGCGGCCTGTTGATCATGACGGTTGTGCTCTCAATGGCCCGGGCCGCCAGTTTTTTCAGCGATACCGGGGGCCCGACCACTTACGTCACACATGCATTCGGCAAATTTGCCGGCTTCCAGATGGGCTGGCTGTTTACCTTGTCCCGCATCGCCGCATTCGCTGCCAACATCAACCTGATGGTGACCTATGCGAGCTGGTTCTGGGAGCCGCTGGCATCCGGAATGGCCCGGGTAATAATGATTACGGTGGTCTGCCTGCTGATGATCTACGTCAACGTGATTGGCGTGAAGCGCGGCCTGGCAGCCTTGTTTGTGATCACGGCACTCAAATTGATTCCCTTGTCCCTGGTCGTGTTGCTGGGTATCACGAAAATCAATCCGGAAATCTTCATTGCCGCGGAACTGCCGGTTTTCGAGGGCCTGGGAGAAACGATCCTGGTCCTGCTTTACGCTTATGTCGGTTTCGAGAGCTCGGTGATTCCCGCTGGCGAGGCACGCAATCCGCGCCGGGATATCCCCTGGGCGTTGGTCAAGACAACCATTTTCATCGCTATTTTCTACTTCCTGATCCAGTTGGTTTCGATTTCCGTGGCGCCGGATATCGGCAGCAGTAAGACGCCTCTGGCCGACGTCGCGATGATCCTGATGGGTACTGCCGGCGCGGGGCTGCTGGCTCTTGGCGCCGTTTTCTCGATCACCGGCAACCTGTCGGCGATGATGCTGTCCGCGCCACGGATGTTCTACGCCATGGCGCACGATGACCGCACACTGCCGGCCTGGTTCGGTGAAATTCACCCCCGTTTCCACACCCCGGCCCATTCAATTATTTTCCTGGGCCTTTTCGCCCTGGTGCTGGCCCTGAGCGGCAGTTTTGTCTGGCTGGCGGCCATGAGCACCGTGGTACGCTTGCTGGTCTATGCAGGGTGCATACTCTCATTGCCCAGTCTGCAGAAAACCGTTGAGCAGGTTGAAGGGCAGTTCCGTTTGCCGGGCGGTTTCACCATTCCCGCCATCGCGCTGGTGTTGAGCCTGTGGCTGACCACCCACGCCTCCATGGAATCCTGGCTGGTAACGGGAGCATTCGCAGTTTTAGGCAGTGTTTTCTACCTGGTAACGCGAAGGTAAACTGTAAGGCCCCCCTGGGGCTGACGCAATACTGTAAGAGGTCCCTTGGGGCCGACCGCTCTGAAAGGTCGCGCGCAAGCACGCTCTTACATGTAAGAGGTCCCTTGGGGCCGAAGCTGTAAGAGGTCCCTTGGGGCCGAAGCACTAATTTATTGATTTGAACCATCATGGAATTACAGATTATTGATGAAGCCGGAAGACCATTCCCGCCCCACCCATTCCGCGGAGTTCCGGTTTTACGAGGAGCTGAATGACTTCCTGCCCGATGAACACCGCAAGGTCAGCTTCCACCATACCTTCTGCGGCACGCCGTCGGTCAAGGACACGGTTCAGGCCATCGGGGTTCCCCACACGGCCATCGACCTGATCCTGGTGGACGGACACTCGGTGGATTTCGCACACCAATTACACGGTGGTGAACGGGTCGCCGTTTACCCGGTTTTCGAACGCCTGGATATCAGCCCGGTAATCCGCCTGCGCCCGAAACCGCTGCGCGACACGCGTTTCATACTGGATGTGCACCTGGGAAAACTCGCTCGTTACCTGCGTATGCTGGGCTTCGATACAGCGTATGACCAGGGCTGGAGTGACGAGACCATCATTGATCTTTCCCTGGAGCAGAAACGGATCATCCTTACCCGGGACATCGGTTTGCTGAAACAAAGCCGCGTCACGCACGGCTACTGGGTACGCCATCACCAGCCGCTGGAGCAGTTGCAGGAGGTGCTCTTGTCACTGGACCTGTTAAACCAGTTGCACCCTTTCACACGCTGTATGGATTGCAATGGAAAGATTCAACCGGTGGCCAGGAACAAGATATCCACCAGGGTTGATCCGGATATCTTCAACCGCTTCGAGGCGTTCTGGCGGTGCGATGATTGCCGAAAAATCTATTGGCAGGGCTCCCACTACCACCGTATGCTTGAACGAATCAGGAAAATTGAATTGATCATGATCAGTGCACAAAATAAGGAGTTGAGCTGAGAATGTGTCATGGGCAATGAGACCGGACACGACCATATTCCTGGAATGATTCGCGGCCTGCTGGATCCCGCAGCGTTTCCGCACGCCGTCCGTGACTTACAGATCATCGAGACGCACATCTCCTGGGTGATACTCACCGGCGAATTTGTCTACAAGATCAAGAAGCCGGTCTCGCTGGGCTTCCTGGATTTTTCCACCCTGGAGCGGCGCAAATTCTTCTGCGAGGAAGAAGTGCGCCTGAATCGCCGTACGGCGCCGGAGCTGTACCTGGACGTGGTACCGATCGGTGAGGCCCCGGATGGACTGAGGATAGGAACAGAACCGGCCATCGAATACGCTGTGCGCATGCGCCAGTTCCCGTCTGACGCCCGTTTGGATCAGCGCCTCGAGGCCAGCCAACTGGTCCCGGAGGACATGCGCGACCTGGCGGGAATGCTGGCCCGTTTCCACCAGGCCCTGCCGCCGCGTGAGAATATCGATCCCGCACTTGCCGCGGTGAAGGCTATCAGGCCGGCCCGAAAGAATTTCAGTCATCTGCATCCTGAGCTTTTCGGTGACGACTCACGTCAGGTGCTCACCGAAATCGAAGCGTGGACCCGGCAGCAGTCCATAGTGTTGGAGCCCGTATTCGAGGCACGCGCCAGGAACGGATTCATCCGCGAATGTCACGGTGATCTCCACCTGTCCAATCTCGTTGAACTGGAAGGGCGGATCGTTCTTTTCGATTGCATCGAGTTCAATCCTGAGCTGCGCTGGATCGACACGGCCAGCGATATTGCATTCCTGGTCATGGACTTGATGGCCCACGAGCGGGCAGACCTGGCTTATGCCTTTCTCAGTGCGTGGCTGGAAGAAAATGGTGACTACGATAGCCTTGAGGCGCTGCGCTTCTACCTGGTTTATCGCTGCATGGTGCGGGTTATCGTGGCGTCAATTCAGTTCGAACAGGCGCAAAAGGGCAGCAGCAACGGCGCCGCGATAGATGCGCATCGCTACCTCGAACTCGCCCGGTTGCTGGTGCAGGCGCCTGTACCGCGACTGATCCTGATGCACGGCTTGTCCGGGTCCGGCAAGACCTGGCTCAGTGAAAGGCTGGTCTCGACCATTCCGGCAATCCGGGTGCGCAGTGATCTGGAGCGCAAGAGATTGCATGATGAATTGGACACCGAAACCGAACTTTACGGGCGGGAGGCCACCGAATCCACTTACCAATTGCTGCTCCGGCATTGTGAAACCGGCCTGCAGGCCGGTTTCGACATGATCGCTGATGCAACCTTCCTGCGCCGCCGTCATCGTCATCTGTTCCTCGACCTCGCCGCTCGCCTGGGCGTGCAGGCCGTGATCCTGGACTGCGCTGCCCCGGTGGCAACCCTGCAGTCCCGCATCCGGCGGCGAGCGGCTGAGCAAAAGGACGCATCAGACGCCGATCTCGCCGTCCTCCAGCAACAGCTCGAAGATCATGACGAACTCGACGAACGGGAGCGCCGAGTCGTCATTCCTGTCGCAACCGAAGAGATCACTGATCATTCGATCGTGGAGCTATCCTCGCTTATTCCTCTTCCGCAATCCGAACCATGATATGGGCATAAGGGGTATCGCCCCACATCACGTAGATGGGATCTTTCGGATTGTGTGACATGCCCTTGAGCATTTCCCTGGGTACGATGATCATCATGTGCGGACCTTCCTTGACCCAGTCGTCGACGGCGCCCGGATCAGTCTGGTAGGGGTCGCTGTTGCTTGTGCCCAGGGCGTCTCCCTCGCCGGAAAGCATGTAGGAAAAGCTGACTTGATTGGCCGTGAAGTCTTCCTTGCTCATCAATGCACCAATTAGTTCATCCCACTGACCCTGGTTGCACAACGCGCCCATGCCCTCGGATTCCGGGTAACAGGTGAAGCCATTGTTGCCCTGTTTCAGAACATTACCTTCATTGTCTTTTATGGTTGCATTGTCCGTAACGGATGTTGGGCCTGCGCTCAAGGCGCTGGCGATCATGGCTGCTTTGTCACCGGCCATGGCCGTTCCCGCTGCAAGCAGGCACAAGGCCGCACAGCTATTGATTAACATGTGTTTCATTTTGCTTCTCCTCAGTGGATGATATTGCTATATGCGAATTTGACTGACGCACGAAAAAGCGCGAACAGTACATTCGTCGGCGTAGAGACGTAGTCGCCTCATCTTTAAGGATAGGACAATTTTGCAAAAATGTTTGGAATCAGGCGGAGTTCAACGTAACCGAGGGCAGTTCGCCAAATCGCAGTCGGTAATGGCGCGCCAGTTCGCCCATGTGCCAGTAACCCATATCATTGGCGATATCGCTTACTTTATTTCCGGGTTCAGCGGTTCGAAGGCTTCTGTGAAAGGCATACAAGCGGGAGGTGCTGATGTATTCCTTGGGTGTGATATCGAGTAATTCCCGGAAGGTGAGTTCCAGGGTTCTGCTGCTGGTTCCCAATTCTCGAGCGACGTCCAACACGCGCACTGGCTCATGCAGACGGTCGTGGATGTAGGCCCGTGCACGCCGCAGTAATGCATGCCGCCGCACGGAAGCCAGTCGGCGCTCGCGCTGATCAATTCCGCCAAGTGTCTCGAGCAACAGGTTTGGTATATCAGTTCTCAGCAGGGTATTGGCGGTCCTGACGGAAAGCGGATCTTTGCTATTGCGAATGGACCTGAGTGCAGAAAGCACTCCCAGTCTCAGCTTTTGAAGTTTTTCCGGCCTGGCCACCAAGACCTCAGGCTGAAAACCCAGTTTCTCGATGTTTCCTGCCAAACCGGTGGTTTCTCCCAGGGAGTCAAGATCTTCCTGACGGACTGAGATCGTGAGTACGTCAAACCCCGGTGGACTGGTGCACTCGAATTCGTCCGTACCGAAAAGAGCGATATTGTCAGCTTCAAAAGACTGACCGCAGAAGCGCGTTTCCGGCGCGGCCGGGTGAAGGACGGCAAAGGTGCGCATGCCCGGGTGGGCAAGGCCTTGTTGCCAGCAACAGTGGGAAAACCGGGCCCAGGCCAGGGATGTATGTTCATCGAGAACCTGGAACAGGTCGGCATTCAGCGCGCCGTTACCCACCTGGCGAAAATCGATTTCCCAGGCTGCTGTTGCTTCGGTAAATTCATCAAAACCAGAGAACCGGCCCTGGATTACAGGCGGCATGCCGTCTGCTTCAGATGCAGAGGCCTGGCTTATGGCATTTCGTGTTTTTGATGTTGTCTTGTTCAAGATACCTGTATTTTACCGGCAAAGTTAATTCCGGATACAGAATCATTTCAGGTGGCTGTGATAGTCATTGATCTGAGATGATGTATCATCACCCCCCGTTTTTACCGAATAAACCCCAAAGTACAAAATCACCAATCGTTGTGTAGGAGAGCTATTTTGAAATATTACAAGTTTTTAGTTACATCAATTTTCTCGGCTTGCTTTTTTATGGCAGGCAGTGTTTTTGCGGAGCCACCACCTGTCCAGGATCCTTCCAGTGAAGCAGATGTCAAGGCTGCACTCTCTGGTGGCGTACCCATGGGGCGCTGGAAAGAAGGCCTGATGTTCGAGGGCATCGAACCACAATCGTGGCTGAAGAGTGCCGCAAACTGGTTCCCGAATAGTGAGCAGGTGCAGCCCAACGAGATGCGTATTCATTTTATGGGAACTGCCCCGATGATCCGCCCCGGACAAATGAATACGTCGATTTGGGTCATGCTGGGTAATGGTGACAATTTCGCCTTTGATATTGGTGAAGGTTCAGTTGCCAATTACGTTGCATCCGGTATCGCATTAAATGAAATCAAGAAGGTCTTTATCACCCACTTGCACTCCGACCACATCGGGGGCCTCGGCCAGGCCATAAACCATTCCTGGATATGGGGGCGAAAAAAGTGCGGGCGTTCTATTACACCCAGCAGCTATTTGACTTATATAACTGCATAGGCATGTGCGATTTTGTAGGTGTCCCTATTGGGCCGCTGGCAATTAAGGAACTGGTTAACCATGTAGAAGCTGTCACTGGCTGGGATACCAACGTTTGGGAGCTGTGGAAGGGCGCCGAGCGGATGGTGACCCTGGCCCGGGCCTTTAACGTGCGCCCGGGCTTTACGCCGGCGGATGACCGCCTGCCCCCGCGCATGGCCGAGCCGCTGGGCCCTGCCGGCGCGAGAGATCCGGTTAGCGC
>JAIVWI010000143.1:0-7931 GCA_048636595.1 Oceanospirillum sp.
TCGACAATACCTTCAGCCATCTCCTGTCCGGAGATGCTGCAAAAAACCATGGATACACCGATTCGCTGGCGCAGGTGCGGCCGAGCATGGCGCATCTTGGCGTGTATATCGGCCTGAAAAGCACGGCAAAGGAGCTTGGCCTGCCGCGTACCAATTTCTGGATTTACCCATCCAACGACTTCGATGCAGCGCTGCAGGAGTTTTACAAAGACAGGAACGCTCCGTTCCCGGTCGTCTACATTTCATTCCCGTCAGCCAAGGACCCTGATTACCTGAACCGGCATCCGGGCACGGCCACGATCGAAATCGTGGCGCCCGCGCCGTACGAGTGGTTCGAAAAATGGAAGGGCACGACCTGGGGCAAACGCGGCGATGAGTACGAAAGTTTCAAAGCTGAACTTGGCGAGCGCTTGATGCGGCACCTCTATGACAAGTTGCCGCAGCTGGAAGGCAAAGTGGACTATTACGAGGTGTCGACGCCACTATCGACCGAATGGTTCAGTGCCTATCGGCGCGGTGAGCTCTATGGTCTTGATCACACGCCGGAGCGGATGCAGCAAACCTGGCTGGGGCCCCGAACGCGGATTCCCGGGCTCTGGCTTACTGGCCAGGATACGCTGACCTGCGGCGTCACGGGAGCGATGATGTCCGGCATGTTGACGACGATGGCAATGGTCGGCATGCGCAAGATGATGCCGCTAATGAAAAAGATATACGGTTAGCCCGCATATTGCACGAAGGCGGACCAGAAAATGGTTAAATTAAATAAAATTCAGCCGGTCAACCCTCAAATTCAAGGCCCCGGTTCTTTTGCTGAAGTTCTATTCTGACGATGCCTGAGCAATACAGTTCCACCAGCTGCTCATGGTAAGGGGCGAGGGATTCGCGGGTCCTGCCAGTGGGACCATTTGGCCATGGAGATGAATGCGAACCATCCTCCAGCGCCTCGATTTCCCCTCGCAAGTCAGCAACTAAACCCTCAGGGGAACCCTCCGGGCCAGCGGCTTCCAGGGCGGCGAGCTGATTACCCAGGATTTGGACAAATTCATCACGGGCACGCGGGCTGATATAGGCTTCATCCATGCTGGAGTAGGTCGATGCCGACTCATTGGCAAGCTGCTCTCCATAGGCGGCCAGGTATATGTATATGTACTCGCCAAGGCCCATCTCCTGCGCCAGGAGGGATCGGTTGCGGGTTTCCATGAACTCCAGGAATTTCGGTGCGACACTGAATACGTTTACGACCCCCCCGATGCTTTTGGAAACCTTTTTAACCGGGGGCATTTCCTGGTTTGCTTCAATGGCCTCGAGGCCAATGAGATCATCGAGAATACTCTGATAGTCAGCGCAGTTTGGCTGCACGGCCTGCCGCACACGAATAAACCTCTCCACCCGTTGGGGGGGCACAGATCCGTCGATTGGAGGGGTGTAATTACTGGCCCAGTCGTAACGTTCAATCAAGGCCCGCTCCAGTCGTTTGGATTCCCGCGTTTGAGCTACTACAAAGTAGATTCCCGCCACGAGGAAAAAAGCGAGGGTTGCCAGCGTAAGGATGGGCCCGATTTTGCTCTTCTTTGGTGAAACTTGTGACATATGAGTCGTCCTTCGAAAGCCTGTGGCTTGGGTCATTTGATCATTCTTAACGACATAGTTCCAATTAATGGGCTGAGATCAAAACCCGTATCAGGCAAGACTGGACCCGGCTCTTTTGGGATATACTGAGAATGTCGAGAGGTATGCCATGTCCACAGGACGCACAAAAGCAGTCATTACTTTGGTTTTACTGGCCATGATCGCCAGTACGGTTGCGCTTGCAGGCGAGATTTATCACTGGGTTGACGAAAACGGCGTCCAGAATTTCAGCCAAAGGCCACCGGACGGGAAAGTTTCGGGCGTCAGTCAGATGAACCTCGTGGATACGACTCCAGAGGACTATGACCCCGATGAAGACCGCTACGGTGTCGAGGCACAGGCGGAACGCATGGCCGCTTTGCGCGAAAAGATGGAACAAGAGCGTGAAGACGCTCGCGAGCGTGAGAGAAATGCTGCTCAGCAACAGGCAGTGCAGTATCGTGAGCCGTATCGCAGATATTCGAATGGAGTTTGGCTTCCGCCAATTTATCCCGGGGCACCGATTTATCCCAGGCCGCCTGTTAAACCGGAACTCCCGATCGAAGTGCCTTACCCGACCGCCACCCTGAGGCCGCCCGGCCGGTGAGTTAAATGGGATCGGCAAATCGGGGTACAATCAGATCCTGCAGTGCATTCAATGACAGGAGAGCTTTGTGACCGGGAAATCGCAGGAGCAACTCAATCTGGCGGATATTGAGGAGTTCAAACCTGTATTGCCGTCCCGCCGGGAGGGCTTCAAGTTATTCCGCCGGCTTTTTATTTATCACTTGATACTCGCTGTCGTTGTAGTGCTGCTTATACTGATATTTCCCAACTTTGTTTCGCAGCTGCCCGTGGGCGGTGTCACTGATCTGGTGGATGCCGGTGATCTCACAGTGGCCTTTGAAAATGCTGTGCCGGTCTACAGCGATGACAGTGAAATTGTCGACACCGTCTTCAAAGCAGCGGGCCAGCTCGATCGCCTGGGCTACGCGCGACAACTGGCGATGATCTTGCTTGGCGTCTGGCTGCTTATGTTGCCGGTCGCCTGGGTGCATAAAGGGATCCACCTGGCCGCTGCGCACGATCATTCCCTGGATGAAACAATGCTGATCCTGCCCGGTGTCGTGGCGTCTATTGTCCTCGTCGTTCAACACAGCCTGGCGCTGGCGTTCAGCCTGGCCGGAATTGTCGCCGGTGTGCAGTTCAGGCGGGCTCTGAAGGACACCTTCGATGCGCTTTTCATACTTGTAGCCATCGGAACCGGCATCGCGGCTGGTGTCAAAGCGCTTGAAATTGCGGCCGTTTTGACCGTGTTTTTCACTTACGCGACGCTCTATGTGTACTTCTTTGGAGATGGACTCGAATCAGACTACGTTGCACAGAAAAAAATGCTGAAGCAACTGCGCATTGAAGCCGCGAGCAAGCTTAAAACTGATCAGGATCGGGCTGATTCACCGTAAATTACGGCGCCTCCAACCGGGATTCTCAACTCTTCGCCAACATCCACTTGCGCAATCGGTTTGAATCGCCGAAAGGCGTGAGCTTGCCAAATGAATTCAACAATACAATCGATACGGACTCACCCTCGATAGTGGCCCGCATGACCAGGCAGCGCCCGGCCTCGTTGATGTAACCGGTCTTGCTCAGGGCGATATCCCAACTTTTATTTTTCAGCAGGCGGTTGGTGTTGCCGTAGACCAGGGGGCCGCGTTTTGCGTAAGGATGCACTTCCAGCCGTTGGGTGGTGCTGGCTTCCCTGATCAGCGGGTAGTCGTATGCGGCCGTGACCATTTTCACGAGATCACTGGCGGTGGACATGTTTTCCACGTGCAGACCGGCCGGGTCGGTGAAGTGGCTGTGGGTCATGCCGAGCTGGGCAGCCTTTTTATTCATTTGCGCAACGAACGACGTCATGCCGCCCGGCCAGTTTCTGCCCAGTGCGGTGGCGGCCCGGTTTTCAGACGACATGATCGCCAACAGGATCATCTCACGGCGGGAAAGTGTGGCGCCGTACTCCAGGCGCGATCCGGTCAACTGAACCAGGTCGCGGTCCGCCTTGGTGACGGTAATTTTTTCATTCAGGTCAAGATCGGAATCGAGGATGACCATCGCAGTCATCAATTTGGTAATTGAGGCGATCGGGCGAATCGCATTGATGTCCTTGCCGTAGATGACGTTACCATCGGCATCGGTTACCAGGGCCGAGGCCGAGCGTAAACCGGGGTTGCCAGTGAGATGGGTAAAACTGGAAGCCTGTGCCTCCATTGGCGGGTTTGATCCCAATACTACGGCCAAAATCAGCGCCAGCGTGCTTACGAATCGCATGGTTCCGCTCCTTGCTTTGTTGTTATTTCCCTGTTTCCCCATAAAGGATACGGTGGAGACTACCAGAACACGACCGTCACCGTATCAGAACAGCAGAAATCTCCTACACTCATTCGGCCTGTTTGCCGATTTCATTCAAGTACATCCGGTTCCACACTGGGGTTCATGCGGGAAACTCTCTTATTATTGCGTGATTCAGGATCCTGACAATGATATCATTGCTATCATTCTTGCACCGAAACCCGGGGAATGCTGTTATGGCGAATCTCATTGTCAGGAATCTTGATCCACGTATCGTGGATGCACTTAAGCAAAGAGCAGTCCGCCATGGCCGAAGCGCCGAGGCCGAGCACCGTGAGCTACTCGAATCGGTTTTGTTGCACCCGCCCCGGAAGAGTTTCGCCGAAGCCCTCGCAGAGATGCCTAACGTAGGCCGGGACGAGGATTTCGAACGTGTCGAAGATGAGACCCGGCGTGTATTTGATTGACACTAACGTTATCAGCGAGGTGCGCAAGAAATCAAAGGCGAATGGTGGCGTCCGGAACTTCTTCCGGCAAGCGGCTGAAGACGATACGCGAATGTACATGTCGGTTGTTACTGTGGGTGAATTACGCCGTGGCGTGGAATCCATCCGCCACCGGGGTGATGCCGGCCAGGCGGGTCGACTGGAGAAATGGCTGGAAGCTTTACTGGCCGAATACCAGGATCACATTCTGGCTATCGACACGGACATTGCACAACTCTGGGGACTGCTTCGGGCGCCGCACCCGGAAAACGCCCTGGATAAGCAAATTGCGGCAACGGCGCTGATCCATGAACTCACCGTTGTAACGCGAAATGACAAGGATTTCCTCGGGACCGGGGTACCGGTGTTGAACCCGTTCGCAGGGAAAACATGATCCGGCCTAAATATATGTACAAGGCTTCAATCGAATTTCCACTTTTGGACAAATCGTGCTGTGTTAAACTGTGTACAGTTGAACACAACCCTGGGTTTCATTATGACAACAACTCTGACCATTCGCCTGGAGCAGGATCTTAAGGGTCGCCTGGATCATCTGGCAGAAGCAACACAGCGCTCCAAGTCATTCCTGGCTGCTGAGGCTATTCGAGATTTCGTAGAACTGAATGAATGGCAGATTCAAGAGATCAAGGAGGCTGTTCAGGAAGCCGATGACGGTGATTTCGCAAGTGACGATGCAGTTAAAAAGACCTTTGGAAAATGGGGTGTAAATGCAGCTTAGGTGGCTGACAAAAGCAATACGAAACCTGAATGATGAAGCCGAATATGTAGCCAAAGATGATTCTGCCGCTGCGCGGCGTCTTGTTCAGCATGTCCATGATGCCGTCAATCTCCTGCCTGATAACCCAGCACTTGGTCATCCAGGACGTATTTATGGCACACGCGAACTGGTCGTGCCCGGTACGCGATACATCATCCCCTACCGCGTCAGACCCCGCTTGAAGCGTATTGAAATACTACGCGTATTTCACAGCTCTCGCAGATTGCCCGGGCACTGGTAATCACAGCACAGCTATTGCACTCTATCGGCATGAACTGGACGGTCTACATCATCCGCTGCGACGACAACTCGCTGTATACCGGCATCACCACCGAACTGGAGCGGCGCTTTCAGGAACACCTGGACCATCCCCGCGGAGCGAAATACTTCAATGGCCGCAAGCCACTGGAAGTGGTTTACAGCGAAAACGACCATACTCGCAGCAGCGCCTTGCAACGCGAAGCCGCCATCAAGAAACTCAGCCGTGATGAGAAGTTGCGCCTGTTCACCTGATCTCCGGTACAGCAAAGCTCTGTTGCCGCAACGTTGTGACCCACAGCAAGCTTTAATCTTACGCAAATCAGAGTGATATTCCGATTTTCATGTTCTTTGAAGTGATAGAAAATTCCAGTTAACGAATTACTGGGGTTGATCTCAAGAGATGCAGTCAAATATTGACGAAAGTAAGGAAAATCCTTACGATAAGGAAATTCCTTACCGATGGGCAGTGTTTCATATGATTGTCAGTAAATTGACTTCAAAGTCACAGACCACCATTCCACAATCGGTTCGCCGTGCCTTGCATCTTCGGCCCGGAGACGAGATTGCGTATGAAATTGTCGATGGTCATGTCATCCTGACAAAGTCCCGGGGTGGCCATAAAACAGATGATCCATTCCGCACTTTCGATGAATGGAGCAGTGAGGCGGACGAGGAAGCCTATGCGGACCTTTGAGCAAGGTGATGTCATCAAGGTGCCTTTCCCGTATACGGATCGGCCGACTCGGCAATCACGACCTGCATTGGTTGTATCGACGGGCAAAATCGAACAATTGCATGGCCTGTTGTGGGTTGTAATGATTACCAGTGCTCAGAATAAAGCGTGGCCGAAGGACGTTCCTGTTGCAAATTTGAAACAGGCGGGCCTTCCGTCCCCATCTGTCGTCCGCGTAGTCAAGATTGCCACCATTGAGGCTTCGGACGCGTCGAAAATCGGTTCCTTAACTTCTTCACAACTGAACGAGGTGATCCAACTGATTATGGGAGAATTGGACTGACCACTCCGGTAGCCCTGGTCGGCAGGATGTTCGACACTGGGTTGGCGCCGGCACTTCAGCGCCGCAGGATCGCCCACCAGCGGGCGATGTTGAGCAGGCTCATCAGGGCGACGGAAACATAGGTGAGGGCGGCGGCCTTGAGCAGGCGGCGAGCGTGCGGTTCATCGACCGTTTTCAGGATCTCCTGCTGCTTGAGCAGGGGCAGGGCGCGGGCGAAGCTGGCGTCGAATTCGGTGGGCAGCGTCAGTAAATGAATGACGGCCCCGGAAGCCAGGGTTAACAGGCCGCCCAGCATCATCATCAAGCCCGCTGCCGGTACCCGGGTTATCGCGATAATCAGTGGTGTGGCCATCAGCAGTACCGCCCCGGTTTTTTCTACCGGGCGGACCCAGCGCACCAGTTGGGTGCGCAACCTGAGTGGCTGGTAGCCGCTCGCGTCCTGCATTGCATGGCCCACTTCATGGGCTGCGACAGTAACTGCGGCAAGGGAACGCCCTTCATAGTGCTGCTGCGTCAGGCGCACCATTTTGTCCACCGGGTCGTAATGATCACCGGCTTCGGTGATTTCAGTACCGACCTGGTGCAGATCAAGCGAATCCAGCAACCGGCGGGCAACTTCGCCGCCGGTAAAGGGGTAACGGTCGGCTGGCTCGCTGTAACGCTGCATGACCCTTTTCACCCATAGCCCGGGGCCGGCAATCAAGGCGAGCAAAGCCAGGATTATGATCAGGATGTGCATAAAAGTCCGGGAACCTGTTTACAAATGATGGATAGCCACGAATCAAACTTCGCGGAATTCATCGAGTAAGGGGAAATAAAGCGCCGTCCGAATCGGCCGGATTTCGGTGATGGCCACCGCATTTTTGTATCGTTGCAATTGGTCACGGTAACGTTCTGCTTCGTTTTTCAAAAAGCCTTCCAGGTCACCACCGCCATGGCTCGAAGTTTTGTAGTCGATGATCCAGCGCGTGCCGTTTTCAATAAACGTACGATCCAGTACCATTTTTCTTGCCTGGTCGTCTACTACAGCAGTAATGGCGTATTCGCAGTCTGATTCTTCATGCGTCTCAAGTATCCATTTGCCTTGTTCTGATGCCAGGCAATTATCGATAGCCCGGGTAGTGCGGGCGATGATCCGATCGGCTTTTTGTCCTCTAACGCCTTTGCTTGCGAGTTGTTGACGGCACCAGTTTGCAGGTTTGGAAAGACCGCCGCCAGCTTGCCACCTATCCAGCCCCTCATCACCGATCAATTGCAATAAACGGTGGACGAGATTACCGGTGAGGCGCGCATCTTCGCCTGCCCATTTGAATTCGATGTAGTCATGTGGCTGCGCAAGTTCGCCGCCAGATTCACCCCCAACTTCGGCCCAGGGTTCGGCATGGGCCAGTTGAACCGATTCAGGAGAACTCGGTAACTGCCAGTCAGCAC
>JAIVWI010000144.1:0-7919 GCA_048636595.1 Oceanospirillum sp.
TGCAATGAACGCGATGTATCCCAACCAGCCATGGGAACTTTCTTTTTCCTTTGGACGTGCCTTGCAGCAACCCGCGTTACATACCTGGCAAGGCAAAGAAGAAAACCATAAAGCCGCACAAGATGCGCTACACAAGCGGGCTCGTCTGAACGGTGCTGCACGCTATGGGAAGTACACCGTAGAGATGGAAATACTGGTATGACAACGTGAGGATGTTTTATTCAGGTCACTTTATTGATCTGGGTTAGTTCTGCTCGCATTTGCATGCAGTAAACTGGCAGGTGTGACATGCATGAGGAGGAGATGATGTTCAACTTGAATGCACTAATGTCAACCGACGTGGTAACCGTGCCGCTATCGGCAACACTGGCTGAAGCGCGCTCGCTGATGCAGGAAAATCGATTTCACCACTTGCCGGTGGTTAATGACGGCGGAGATTTTGTAGGCCTGCTCACGCAGACCGACGTACTTGCCGCCACAGATTCCATTTTGCGCGATGCTGAAAACCGCGTACGTGCCCGGAATATTCCCATTGAAGACGTCATGGTGAGAAACGTAGCCACAATCAACGAACACGCAAGTGTCAGGCAAGCGGCGCTGTTCCTTGAGAAGCACCGCATCGGATGTTTGCCTGTTGTTACCAGCGACAAACTGGTTGGTATTATTACCGATACAGACTTTATCGCTGTCGCGATCAACCTGCTGGAACAACTCGAGGAACTTGAGCCAGTCGGTGATGATATCGACTAATCATTTGTTGCGCGGTAAATGAATCAGCGGTAGATGATTTCGGGTGGATTCCCGCAAAATTGAGGTTTGTGTTGATAACGCTATGTTTGTTACCTTTACCAATGAATTCGATTGTGCAGACGCCATCATTGCACGCGTCGGCAAGCAGCTTAAGGTGGCCACGCCGCTGGCCGCCGGCAAGCCCGTTCCCATTCTCAATGCCCTGTACCGCCGGGCGAAGCAAGACCCGGGGATCAAGCTGGAAATCTATACAGCCCTCACGCTGGCCAAGCCGCGGGGTAAGAGTCTGCTCGAGCGACGTTTTCTTGAGCCCTTCACTGAGCGGGTTTTCGGCGATTACCCGGACCCTGAGTTTCACCTGGATCGCGAGCAGGGTACTCTGCCGCCCAACGTGCGTATCATTGAGTTCTATTTTCCCGCGGGTAAGCAACTCGACAACCGTCATTCGCAGGAGAATTATGTCAGCGCAAACTACACTCACGTGGCGCGCGACCTGCTCGACGTGGGCATCAACGTCATCGCCCAGCTCGTGGCAGTGGACAAGGACGAGGAAGGTTTCAGCCTCAGCTGCAATTCCGATATCACTCTGGACCTGATGGCGGCCCTCGGCGACCGGGACGACCTGGCTTTCGTCGCCCAGGTTAATCGTAATCTCCCCTTCATGTACGGCGATGCCGTGGTTGCGCGGGACAGTTTTGACCTCGTACTGGACGACCCGTGCTTCGACCACCGGATCTTCGCACCGCCGAGGATGCCGGTAAGCGACGCTGACCACATGATCGGACTCTATGCCAGCACCCTGATCAAGGATGGCGGCGAGCTCCAGGTCGGCATCGGCGCCCTGGGGGACGCGCTGGTCTACTCGATGCTGCTGCGGCACCGGGACAACGATGTTTACAGGGACGTGCTGCGTGTTCTGGGTGTCGAGGAAAAATTCGGCGCTGTGATTCGCAAGAAGGGAGATACCCGCCGCTTCGACAAAGGCCTGTTCGGCGCCACCGAGATGTTCGTTGACAGTTTCATGCATCTGATCGACGCGGGGATCATGAAACGCCGTGTATACGATCACGCGATTCTGCAGCGCCTGTTGAATGAGGGAGCGATCACCGAAGAGGTCACCGCAGAAACCGTCTATCACCTGCTGGAAAGGCGCGCCATTAGTCCGCAGCTCAGCGCGAAAGATTTCCGCTTTCTCAAAACCTTCGGCATCCTGCGCGAGGGCGTGGAATACGATGACGGCTACCTGGTACTGGAGGACGGCACCCAAATAGAGGCGGATCTCAACCAGGAGGTCTGTGCAGACCGCCTGCTCGCTCAATGCCTGGGGAAGCGGATGGCCAACGGCGCCATCGTTCACGGGGCCTTTTTCCTCGGCCCCCAGGTGTTCTACGACTGGTTGAACGCCATGCCGAAGGAAAAGCGCCGGCTGATCCACATGAAAAGCGTGACCCGGGTCAACCAGCTCTATGGGCACGAAGAGCTTGACCGTCTGCACCGCAAGGATGCGCGTTTCGTGAACACCGCCATGATGATGACCCTTTTGGGCGGAGCTGTTTCCGATCAGCTTGCGGACGGGCGGGTGGTCAGCGGCGTGGGCGGGCAATACAATTTCGTGTCCATGGCACATGCCCTGCCTGACGGCCATGCCCTGCTGCAGCTCAGGAGCACTCGCGAAGAACGGGGACGTCTGCATTCGAGCATCGTTTTCAATTACGGCCATATCACCATCCCCCGTCACCTGCGCGATATCCTGATCACCGAATACGGCATCGCTGATCTCCGGGGGAAAACCGATTCTGAAGTAGCCGCGGCACTGATCGAGGTGGCCGACTCCCGGTTCCAGGACGCACTGGTCCGCAAGGCCAAACAGGCCGGAAAGCTCCGGAAGGACTACAAGGTTCCCGAGCAATTTCGCAACAACTACCCCGAAACCATACAGGCACATATGGCCCGGCTCAGATCCGAGGGCCTGTTCCAGCCCCTGCCTTTCGGCACGGATTTCACCGATGAGGAACTCGTCCTCGGCAAGACTTTGAAATCATTGAAAAATAAGGCAGCATCAAAGCGCAAAATTCTACAGTTGCTGCTACGGCCGGCAGGAAGATCGGGCGGGGCGCTCGAACCTTATCTGCGCCGCATGGGCCTGGAAGCTCCGAAGACGCTGGAGGAAAGGCTCTATGCCCGCTTGCTCAGGGCCGAACTGGGATCACTGATGTCTTCGTGAACTAAAAACGGCTCAAAAGGGATGGAATGACATATGTCAATGCAGTTCTTCCGCGTGCTGGTTATTTTTACTGAAGGCCAACACGAGTCAGAGGCAAAATGATGATTCGAGCAATGCTTGGAACACGACATGGCGTCTCAGCCATCACATGTCTGATGGTGGCCTTGGGGGCATGGTCAGATTCCTGTGCGGGAGATATCGATGAGGCCGAACTGCTGTTTGCCGCTCATTGCGCTGTGTGTCACGGCGCGGACCGCGGAGGATACATCGGGCCGGCGCTGAACCGTGATGAGACCATGCTCACTGAGTTCGAGATCTATGCCAAGATCACCACCGGCGGCGTCGGCACGCTGATGCCGCAACATCCTACGTGGCGTGGCACGCTGTCGCGCAAGGAGATTGATCAGTTGGTTTCGCTGGTGGCGCAACAGCCGAAGCGGCAGGTCTCCTGGGGGCTGGAGGACATCCGGCACTCGCTGGAAGTATACGTGGCCGACGAATCCAGTCTCCCCGCTACGCCCACTTACCCCATCAAAAACATCGACGACCTGATGGCAGTTACCGCCCGCGGGAGCTACTCTGCGGGAGACGATGCCAAGGTCGTTTTCTTCGACGGCAGAACCAACGACAAGCTGGGCGAGATCGCTACCGGTTTCGCGCCGCACCTTGTCGACTTTCACCCCACCGAGGAGCGCTGGGCGTATGTCCGGACCGACAACGGTGACGTATTGAAGGTGGACCTTTACTCGTTGCAGGTGGTCCGCAAGGTGCGGGCCGGACTGAATGGCGTGTCGCTGGCGGTATCACGCGATGGGCGGTACGTGGCCGCCGGTTCTTTCGTACCGAACACCGTGGTGATTCTTGATGCGGCGACCCTGGTACCGCTCAGGCTACTGGAACTGCAGGGGCGCGACCCGGACGGCAATTCGGTCGACTCGGACGCGGGCATGATCACCAGCACCCCGTATGCGAATTACTTCGTGCTGGCGCTGGAGCAGGCCGGGCAGGTATGGATCATAGACCTGGACGCGCCTGGTATGCCGGTAAGGAAAATCAGCGATGTCGGCCGCCACCTGCATGATGCCTTTCTCTCACCGGATGGCCGTTACTTGCTGGTCTCCTCTTACGACGATAACCTCATCGCCGTCATCGACCTGGCCGACACGCGCATCGTGAAGAAGATCCCGGCCGGTTGTAAGCCGCACCTCGGCTCGGGCGCCGTGATCCAGGCGCACGGCCGGTCACTGGGCATCGGAACCAATATCGGCGTGAGTGCTTGTGATCCGCCCGAAGTGACGGTGTTCGATATGGACACCTTCGAGGTGGTGAAACGCATTCCGGTCCTCGGGCCCAGCGAGTCACCCGCTGCTCATCCCGGGGCCCCTTATATAGTGATCGATATCGTTGGTACGGGACCGGACGCGCGCAAGATCCAGTTCATTGACAAGGAGACCCTGGAGGTCGTCAAGACCGTCACGGTGGGTGGGCACTCGCACTTCCCCGAGTATACGGCCAGGGGCGATTACCTCTACGTCAGCGCGGGATACGGTGGTAACAAGCTCGTGATCTACGACTCGCATACCATGAAAAAGGTGAAAACCTTCTCGATGAAGGTCCCCGCCGGCATATTCTCGCACATGAGGGCACGGGCTGTGGTCCTGGGGCTTGAGAGTGTGCTGCCGTAGAAATAAGAAGAAAGAACAAAGAAAGAAGACATCCATCTTTGCTCCAGGTACGGAAGCCTGCATTTGAAGGCCAGGACTTCCCCGGTGCTTTTGTCCAGAGCTGCTAGCTGTCATCGACATCAAGGTCGATGTAGACTATATCTACTATCTTTGCCTGCCGTGAGCCATTGTTATGTTGACCGGAAATCAGATTCGCGACTTCAAAAAGAAATTAGACGACCGCTTCTACGAGTTGTGGGAGGAAATACGGCTTGATCTGCTGGAGTCGGACGATCAACACTATATTGATCTTGCCGGGCGGGTCCACGACCGTGGGGAGGAATCGGTAGCTGACTTGCTGGTCGATCTGCAGTTGGCGAGCGTTGATCGGCATATCCAGGAAATCAGGGATATAGACGGGGCACTTATGCGCATTGCGACGAGCAACTATGGTATTTGCATCGACTGCGAAAGCTCCATTGCTATCGATCGCCTGAAGGCCTGGCCAACCGCAAAGCGTTGTCAGCCATGTCAGGTTGTATACGAACGCCTCCACGCCGGGGGAAGTGGGCCGTCACTGTAGTACTCTTTGTCATTTTCTGGTTTTTTTACTGACAGGCATCAGTATAAGAGGCTGCACATCATCAGGAAGTTGCAACACTGCTTTTACGTCATCATCATTAAAAGCACCGATGACCACCGTGCCCAATCCCAGGGATTCCGCCTGGAGAGATAAATTTTGGGCAGCGTGGCCAGTTTCGATGTGTACATAACGCACCCCGCGTTCGCCATACTTGAAGGTGGTTCGCTCATAAACTGCTGCAAAGACCACCACAGTTGCAGCATCACTCACCGAGGCCTGCCTATAGGCTGCCTGTGCCAGCTTTTTTCGCCGATCACCGCTAGCGACTTTTATGAGTCTGTGATTGTTGGGATCATAGTGATAAATACCGGAAGACAGGTTCTTAACCTGTCCAGCTACCACGTACAATTCCAGCGGATACAGAGCCCCTGCAGAGGGTGCGGTGCGAAATCCTTGTGGGTTAGTAATACCCTGTGCCGCCCAGAGTAACTGCCCAATATCGGACAAGCTAATTGATACATCTTGAAAATGACGTACAGAGCGGCGTTGGTGTAATAGTTGCTGTAAAAATTGCTTTCCAGATATTGTGATCTCTGGCAGCGGGATACTTTCATGCTCTTGAGCCATAACGCCTCCAACGAAGTGCAAGCACCCCATCTTTGTTTAAATCCACTCGGGTGTTGAATTTTTGGCCTTCTCTGTGCAGGGTGTTTTTTAACCACGCTGCATCCTGTTTCGAAGCCTGGTTCAATCTGAATTTCCTCATCTGGTGCGGCACCATCTCCAGGCCAATGAGCTTTCCATTAGCTGGGTCAATATCTAAAAAATACATCAGACTTAGATCACCTCTATAGGATTCATGACCACTAATACCTTCGTAATCATTGATGAAATCACCACAGCCATAGATGATGGGTTTATTCCTGTAAACTTCGACCCCCCTGGGGTGGTGTGATGAGTGTCCGTGGATGACGTCGATGGCGGCTTTGTCGATCAATTGGTGGGCAAATTCACGGTGGACTAAGGGAACCTCATAACCCCAGTTGCTGCCCCAGTGAATCGACAGTACGACTACATCGTCCGCTTGTTTCAAGGCTCGCACCTGATCTGCAATTTTGTCGACACTTGCGGGCGAGTAGTCTGCGATGAAGTTGACGCCCGCCTTGTCGTGCGTGGCGGCCCATGCGGATGGAACCCCGCTGGTTTCCGATGCCAGGGAGAATACGATGACGCGGCCCTTTTCACCCAGATCGAATATCGCCGGCGCCCGGGCCTGTTCGAGGTTAAGTCCCGCACCTGGTGTCTGCAGCCCAGCCTTGCTGAGGGTGTCGAGTGTCTCTTCCAGCCCGGAATAACCCCAGTCCAGCACGTGGTTGTTTGCCAACACACAGCAATCGATCCCGGCCGCGCTGATAGCGGGCGTGTTGTCCGGGTGCATCCTGTAATTAATACCCTTGTGTGGCCAGAAATCGTCGCTGGTGGTTACACTGGTCTCAAGATTGATGATGCGCAGGTCGGGGGACTTGCGATCCAGTTCGCCCAGGGCGTCGCCCCAGATATAGCTGAAGTCGACTGCCCTGGGTATAGCCCCGTTAACCGCTTCAGCAATATCCACGTAGCCGAGCGCGCTCTTCATGTAGTGCTCAAAGATTAGCGGGTCGCACGGATGCGGCAACACCTGGTCGACGCCCCGGCCGGTCATTACGTCGCCACACAGGAACAGGGTGACAGATTTGCCAGCGTCCAGGGGGGATTCAGCAGCGGATTTCATACCTGCCATGGTATGCCTATAGCCTGAGCAAGCCAATGCCAGCAACCACTTGCCTGTTGATTGAATAAAATCGCGGCGGTACATATCCAAAGTATAGGCGCTATAAAACACTGGCTTAGGGGCCGACGAATGATGAACACACGCAACTGGTCCATGCCATTGCTCATCGCATTGCTTTTACGCAAACCTTGACTCAGATCATTGTAGACACAACCGATCGGGCACATTCTAGGAGTAATCCTTAATTAAGGATGAATGGTATTTGTATGTGTGACTTAGCTGGAGCTGAAGAAGATGACCGGTTCCCGAACCGTGGACGAACTTGGAGGCAATCTGTTCTCCCGGCTCGTCATGCTCAGACGCTGGTTTCATCAACATCCCGAATTGGCTTTTGAAGAAGCTGGCACTGCCCGGAAAATCATCGCCGAGCTTGAACGTCTCGAAATAGCGTGTGACTACGCGGGTGTCGGTCATGCTGTTATTGGCCGGATTCCAGGTTGCGATCCCAAGAAAAAGGCGATTGGCTTGCGGGCGGAAATGGACGCACTGCCCGGTACAGAGTCCACCGGGGCACCGTACACGTCGATTTATCCCGGGAAAATGCACGCTTGCGGCCACGGTGCGCACATGGCCATGCTGATTGGTGCGGCTAACATGTTAGCAAGAGATCCGCCGCCAGGGCCGGTCAACCTGATTTTCCAGCCAGCCGAAGAGAACGGCGGCGGTGCGAGAACCGCGATCACAGACGGCGCACTGCAAAATGTGGCGGTAATATTTGCCGGGCATGTAACACATGAGTATATGACTGGACAGATCATGGTACGCGATGGTTCGGTCACCTCGCAGTCCGACCGTTTTGCTATTCGAATTCGCGGCAAGGGTGGCCACGGTGCGCGGCCGCACGAGGCGATCGACGCGATCGTCATC
>JAIVWI010000145.1:0-7796 GCA_048636595.1 Oceanospirillum sp.
CGTGCTTCACGACCACGCGGGCCACCGGATTTCTCCAGTCAAAAGCATGGGACGCCAGGTCGTCAATGCCGCTGATGCCGTTGGAAATATAAACGTAACCTTCCCCGCCGGCAGGATTAAAACCCTCTCCGCCACAATCCGGACCCGGAATGTTGTCGCAGTCTTCATCGTTCAATTCCGTCCCGGCATCGAATGCTGGCACGGCGGCCATGGCCGAGCGTGATGGCAATTTCATTGAGCGCAGGCCGACGAAGGTGTCATTGGTGGGAATCAACATCGAGGTAATGCTGAGCCGGTTGAATTTGCCGTTGCCCTGAATTTCCACGGTCACACTTTGACCGGGCATCAACAATCCGCCCGCGACTTCTGTATTGAGAACACCCGGATCGCCATCCAGCAAGCCCTTCAGAGGCATGGGGTCGCCGCCTTCAGCCTGTATCTCCAGTTCGTCTGATGCCATTTCGCCCGGTGTAAACAGGCTCACAGCTCCAGTATGCGTTGCCAGAAGAAGCGGCGTGAAAATCTGATCTTTCGTGATATTGGTGATGGTCACTTCGAATGTTTTGGCCTCTTGTGCCTGAATGCCAAGTGACAGGGTAGTGGCCAGTAACCCGGCCAGGATAAGGGTCATTTTTCTCATGTTGAACTCTCCTTTGTAGTGCTTGCCAATGTGCCGAACCACCATCGCCCGACTCGAGGGTATAGTCTGGACAGAAAATTTCACGTGACTATCACGTATCCCTCAAATTACTCATCCAATCTAAGCCACTGGAAAACAAGTCTTTTTTCACTGAATAAAAATGCACCGTGATACATTCGTGAGATTTCAGGTCTAGATTCAGGCAGAACGATAAAGTCGGCCAATCCGTACTTGTACGAGGAGAGATCACTATTAACATCAGCCAAATCAGGCAACGCAGAATACTTGTCGTCGAAGACGAACATGACATTGCCCAACTGCTTGCCCTGCACCTTGAGGACAATGATTACGAAGTCACCATTGCCCATGACGGGCACGAAGGTATGAGACAGGCCTTTGCCCGCAAATGGGACCTGATTATCCTCGATATCCGGCTGCCCGGTCCGGATGGCCTGACAATTTGCCGGGCGCTTCGCAGAGAGCAGGCCTATGTCCCGATCCTGATGCTGACGTCCAAGTCTTCGGAACTTGACCGTGTGCTGGGACTGGAATTGGGCGCCGATGACTATGTCATCAAGCCATTCAGCGTGATTGAACTGGTCGCGCGGGTTAAGGCCATTTTCCGGCGTATCGAATCTCTCGGGAAAACCATTCCCGGAGCAGGTGAGACCATCGAAATAGCTTCGATAAAAATTGATCCCGCCAGCAGGCAGGTTACGATTGGGCGGGAACCGGTCAATCTGACAGCGCGTGAATTTGACCTGTTGCTGCACTTCGCACGCCACCCGGGGCAGGTGTTCAGCCGGGCCCATCTACTGGACCAGGTCTGGGGTTATGGCCACGAAGGTTACGAACACACTGTTAATTCCCACATCAACCGGCTCAGGGCCAAGATCGAAGCAGACAGCACCCAGCCCAGCCTGATCGTCACGGTTTGGGGGGTTGGCTACAAACTGGACCCTGAAGCGCAAGCGGCCAGCGCAGCATGAGCACGCTGTTTGCCAGGCTGTCGGCCGCCCTGCTGGTGATTATCCTGCTGGTAGGCAGCAGTTTTTACTTTCTCGAACTGTTCAGCACGCGAATGTACTACGAGGAACTGACTCAACGCCTCAACGGTTCCATTGCAATGTACGTAACCGGCGAGCGCGACCTGATTGAAAATGGTGAAGTCAAAACAGATGCCCTGGAGCTGCTGGCCCAGCAGGCCATGATCATTAACCCGACGGTCGAGGTGTATCTGCTCGACAAGCAGGGCCGCATTCTCGGCCATGCCCTTCCGCCCGGCGCGGTCAAGTTGGAATTCGTCGACCTGGAGCCGATCCGGCAGTTGCTTGCGGGTGATGTCGAGATGCCATTCAAAGGCAGTGATCCCAGGAATCCGGGCAAGTTCAAGATCTTTTCCGCCGCAGAAGTCGTGCATGACGGCGAACTGCAGGGTTATCTTTATACCGTGCTCGGCGGACAGAAATACGACGAGTTGGCCAGCAGTATTCGCGGCAGCTACGTTCGAAAAATCAGCCTGGGCGCAACGATTGCAATCGTGGTGACAGGTTTCCTGGTGGGTCTGCTGGTCTTCGGTCTGCTGACCAGGCGCCTGACCGTACTGACACGAAGTATGCAGCGTTTTACCGCCTCCGGCTTCGATCCCGATTTCAAACTTCATGCCGGCCCGACAGGCGCTCCTGCCGGAGACGAAATCGGACAGCTTAGTACAGCATTCCGCGTGATGGCCGACAAGATCCAGGAGCAATTCGAAAGCCTCAAGGAAACCGACCGTCTGCGCCGGGAACTGATCAGCAACGTGTCACACGACCTGCGAACCCCGCTCGCTTCCATGCACGGCTACGTGGATACGCTGCTGATCAAGAACGACACTTTGTCGACGGATGAGCGCAGGCATTACCTGGAAATCACCCGCCGGCACACCCAGCGGCTGGGGCAATTGATCGGTGACCTGTTCGAGCTTTCCAAGCTGGATTCAGCCAGCGTCACGCCGAACCTCGAGACTTTCTCCCTGGCGGAGTTACTACAGGATGTCACCCAGGATTTTGAGCTGGAAGCAAAGAAAGCCGGAATCACGATGGAAGTAGAGGCAGTGCGGGACCCGGCCATGGTTTATGCCGATATCGGCTTGATGCAGAGAGTACTGGAGAACCTGATCCGGAACGCATTGAAGTTTACGCCACGTGAAGGCCGGATCACGATCAGCATGGTTCCGAAACCGGACCATGTGTCGGTAGCAGTCACCGACACCGGCTGTGGCATCAGTGACGAGGATATTGAGCACATTTTCGACCGCTTCTACCACGCAGAGCAAAGTGAAAATAGCGATTCCACCGGTCTCGGCCTGGCCATCGTCAAGCGCATCCTGGACCTGCACGGCAGCCGGATAACCGTACAGAGTTCACCCAATCAGGGTACCCGTTTCGAATTTGAACTGCCGAGTCAAAAAACAGCTTAAAAAATTCGCTCTCCGCTTGAAAATATCTGCCGGAAAAGGGATGTTGAATACCCCCGGAACGGGGCGCAAAACTTTTTCAAATAATGTACTAGACTTAATTACGTACCTAAACCAACTTGACTGGAGAGCTCACTTGGATACCCGAATCATCATCTGCCGGCTGTTTACACTCCTGCTTTTACTTAGTCTTGGTTTCAATGTGAATGCTGATGTCATTGACCCGTATACCGCCGCCCAGGGACCGTTTACGGTGGGGCCGGGCGAAGAAATCGCGGAGGAAGATTTAGTGGTTCTGACCTCCAGTGTGCTGGGTGGCTTCCGAGCGGCTCTTCCGGCGGTGGGGGATGAAGCAGCAGCCGGGTCTGAGGCAACCCTGGAAATCGGAAGTGGCGTATTCAAGTGCTCCATGGATTTTCCAAACGTCGATGATGTCAACAATAATGCTGCATGTGTCAGTGGATACGACCGCGGCGAAGGGCCGGTCTTCGATCTTAGTGGATCGACCCGGTTCCAGTTCGACGTGCAATCCGTTAATGGTGGTATGACGCTGGGCATCACCCTTATAGATACCAATGAAGTACTCAGTCTCGGCTTCGTGGAAAATGTCACTCCGGGCCAGTTGGTCATCCCGTTTGATCAGCTGATATCGACAACGGGGTTCGGCCCCGGCGCGGACCTGGCCTCCATCGACAACATTGCGATGGTCATTCTCAACCAGCCCGGCAAGGAAGGCAGCGTAACCCTGGGTGGGTTTTCCACTGACGGCCCCATTAAAGCCGGCCCCAGTGTTCCAACAGATGATGAGATCGTAGCCCAGGAACTGTCAGGTAGTTACTTCGATCCCACCAGGGATGGCGAGGGCTGCCAGCTCACCCTGGAGCGGGACGGGGCAACCTTTATCCTGACCTGCTACTTTTACGACCAGGGAGAGCAATTCTGGCTGATCGGCATCGGCATGCTAGTGAATGGCCAGATCATTTTCTCCGATATGATCATCACCAGCGGCGCGGAATACGGCGCCGGTTTTGATCCTGCCGATGTCGTACGCGACGTCTGGGGTTCCATGACTATGACCTGGGCCGACTGCAACAACGCCGAGCTTGAACTGATTCCAGTGCTTGCCGGATACGAGCAGCTGACGCTTGAGCTGACCCGCCTGGTACCCACCACATGTGGCGGTGGAGGAGTACAGGGTGATGCACTGCCCTGGATGGGCGCCTTTTTCGATCCGGCACGTGACGGCGAAGGTTTCCACCTGGGGGTGGAGGGTGACGGCTCGACCTTCGTGATGACGTGGTATACCTACCTGGATGGTGAGCAGGTCTGGTTGATCGGAACTGGTATCCGCGACGGTGACCAGTTGGTGTTCCAGGACATGATTATTACCCGTGGCGCGAATTTTGGCTCTGAATTCGACCCTGCAGATGTGATCCGCGAGAGCTTTGGCTCGATTACTGCAGACTTCTCTGATTGCAATAATTTCACGGCGACGGTTGACTCCGCCCTGCCGGAATTCAGCGATATCGTACTTAATGTAACGAAGATTGTGGCGGGTTCCTGCCCCTAGGACAGTACCCGCAGCCAAATGCCACGGCAATCCGGTAGCAATAGAAAGTTGCGGAGAGTGTGCGATGCAGCACAGATACGGCTAAGGAAACTGCCGTAATGACCTGTAGGACACTCTTGCATTCTAAAAGCTAAAGCGGCCCCGGAACACCCGGCTGCTGGTACATTGATTCACACAGGCTAACTATATCGTTAGCCAGGCGCTGCACCGCCACATTGCCAGTAACATTGGCAGTCCCCAGATCATATTCAATGTTGCCCTCATTGCAGCTACTGAACTGGACTGTCATCTCGCCGTCTTGCGTTTGTTGAGTCGCTGGGGTGGCGGAATCAAAAATCATGCCCGAATTCCAGTAGATGTTCAGATCAGCGCTTGTATCCTCGAAGGGCCCCAGGGCTGTCATCCACCGGTGCCCGGGCTCTCCTATCATGGCCATTACACCAGGATCCGGCCTTTCCAGGTCATAGGTAAACCAGGCGAGGAACAGCTGATTGCTGCTATCTAAAACGTCCATGAAGAAACCCTGCCCGGGTGTCTGCGGATCAAACCAGCTTCCGGACATGGCGGACGAGATTCTAAAAGGCCCCTCCAATACTAATGTGTAGAAAAATTCTCCGGTTTCTCCATCGTCCCAGGGTTGCACAACAAAATAATAATCCCGCCCGGCCCGCAATTCGAAAGTTCCCCGTTCATCCCAACGCCCTACCAGGTTTGCATTGGGATTGGACGGATTGAAGGGAGCCGAATAAATCGACAGGCACATGTCTACATCAAAATGGATTGATACATCATTGTAGTAATAAGTGCCGGTGCGAGATACCCGGACGGCCTCGGTTTCCTGGTATTTGTCACCGCACCAGCTTGAACTGACGCTCGAGTCTGAATTAGTGAATCTGCCCATGGTGAAGCTTGAAACGGACACTTCGTGTGTTGTTGAAGAGGCGCTTCCGGGGCCTGAAAAAGCAACCGCCCAGGCTCCTTCGTTGGGTCTGCACCAGTGCTGCAGGACCATCGTGTAATTTTGACCAGCGTTCAAAGTACCATCCGAACTGACATCAAACCCATCGGGTGAAATGAGATTGGTTTGCGGCGAATTCGGATTGAAACTTCCACGATACAGCAGGATGATAAGATCGACGCCCGTGGAATTGTAAATATCGCTTATGGTATAGGTTCCGCTTGTGGATACCCTGATGCCGCTAATAACCTGGTATTGAAACTCGCTGATAGCATCGCATGTGTCGCCTGGCAAATTTGAAGCCGTGGGCTCTGAACCATCGAAGATCCCAGACAAAACGGTATTGGTGGCAAACGCCGGTCCATGCATGAAACATGCAAATATTAACAAGGCAGTTTTACAAAATTTGATCATCATTTCTGATTCTCCAGAGATTGGATCAAGAAATTTTGTAGCGATAGGTGTGCCGGTTTTCCGATTCTTCGGGAGTCTTGTTTTGATGTGCCGCCCGCACCATTTCGCTACAGGCTCAGTTTAAGTATAGTTCGGGCGTGGAATTTTTCAGATCAGAGAATAAAAGCTGGAATTAAACGCGTCGCGCTTACCTGGGGTCGGACCATTTCCGTACACATTGATATCAGCGCCCGGCTTCAGCCCAGCGCATCGTAACCAGGGAGAGCAGGCTCAATACTGCGAAGCCGGTGACCAGCGGCAGAATCGTGCCGTTATAACTTTGCCCGATCACAGCGCCGGCGGCCACGGCAATCAGTGTGGATACGGAACCGATAAACGCCGAGCCGGTGCCGGCCACGTGCCCGAGTGGTTCCATGGCCAGGGCGTTGAGGTTGCCAAACAGCATGCCCACGGCAAAAAAAGACGCCATGAGGTAGATCATCAGCGTCCACAGCGGTGGGTGACCGGACAGCGCCCAGGAAAATGGAAGAAAGACAATGGAAATGGTGGCTATGCTCACAAGGGCGGTACCGGCGAGCACCTGCATGCCAAAGCGCACTACCAGTCGCGAATTCAGCAGGGTCGCCAGGCCAAAGGAAAACGCCAGCACAGCAAAATAAAGCGGGAACAGTTTGCCCAGCCCGTACTGCAACTGAAGAATCTGCTGTGACGAATTCAGATAACCAAAAAAACTCCCGGACATCAGGCCTGTGACCAATGTGTACCCCATGGTAACCCGTGTGCCCCCGATCTCGCGTACCCTGCCCGCGACCCGGCTGGGAGAAAATGGGATCCGGTGCTCTGGAGCCAGTGTTTCCTCCTGCCTGAGTGAAAACCACGCTACCGAAATGATGGTAAGCAACAGGAAAGCGTAAAAAATGGCCCGCCAATCGGCAACGATCAGCAGCGCCTGACCCATGGCCGGCGCCACGATGGGAACGAGGATGAATATCGAGATGATGAAAGACATCACGCGGGCCATTTCACGGCCCTCAAACTGGTCCCGGATCAGCGCCACCACTACAATCCGAGGCCCGGCAGCGCCCAGTCCCTGCAGAAAACGTCCGGCCAGCATGCCTGCAAAACTGGTGGAAAATATGGATACCAGGCAGCCGATTGAAAATACCGCAAAACCGATGTAGATGGCCGGCTTGCGGCCCCTGCTGTCAGAGAACGGCCCAAAAAAGGCCTGGCCGAAAACAATCCCGAGAAAGAAGATAGAAATGATCAATTGCGCATCATTGGCATGCGCAGCGCCGAGTTCCCGGGCAATTTCGGCCAGGGCCGGGAGCATGGCGTCGATGGCCAGAGCGACCACGGAAAACACCAGCGCCATCAACGCTACAAATTCCAGCAAAGGAATGGAAAGCTTTGTGTTTTCGGTCACCAGTACTCCTTCAAGGTGATAATTGCGGGTTCAGAGGTACCCAGATGTTCCAAGACAAGGCGCAGACCGCAAAGAATGGCCCAGTCCTTCTTAAGGGCTGTAACACAGTATTGGGACATCTGGGTACCTCCCTTCGGGCGAGCTGGGAAGCGGTCGTTCGCGGTGTTACGCCTCTGGGCAAGGACCAGCCATTGCCGGCGAGACGTGCCTTGCGCCCAACCACTTCCCAACTCGCTGAACTCGTAATTATCATGTTGAAGGAGTACTTAGAAATCGTCGCCGGGCAGGAGGGTAAGCACTTCAAAACCATCGTCGGTAACCGCGATGGTA
>JAIVWI010000146.1:0-7794 GCA_048636595.1 Oceanospirillum sp.
ACCCGGTACGCTGGAGGCGTTGGCCGACATCAGCGAAGCGCAGATCTTGGATGCCCGTGAAATTTACCGGCGGGAAATGTCACGCCACCGGCGTCAGCCGCGGCGATCCCTGGTGATTGACAAGCTGCCGTTGAACCTGGCCTATCTTTTCCTCATTCACCGGTTGTTTCCGGAAGCACCGGTCCTGTTTCTGCAGCGCCACCCGCTGGATGTCTGCTTCAGTTGTTATTTCCAGGCCTTTGAGCTTGAAGCATCGATGGCCTACTTTCTCGATATCCAGCAGACGGCGCAGTACTACGATGCTGTTATGCAGGTGGCGATGTTGTCCATGGATCAAGTCGGCAATCCACTACACCGCTTACGTTACGAAGATCTCGTGGCTTGTCCGAAAGACCAACTCAAGGCATTGCTTAATTTCCTCGCCTTGGAATGGGACGATTCTATGCTGGAATACCGGCAGCAGGGCGACGTTGATATAAGCAACACGCCCAGTTATCAGCAAGTGTCGCAACCGCTGCATACCCGGTCGATTGGAAAATGGCGGCATTACTCAAAACGGCTTGAACCCGCTCTGCCGCTCCTGCAACCATGGGTAAAGCGTTTTGGATATCAGTAATCACTGGCCCGCATAAAGAAAAACCCCGCACGGAGCGGGGCTTTTCAGGTATTGCGGGGAAGAAAGGTGGTTTACATCATGCCGCCCATTCCACCCATACCGCCCATTCCACCCATGTCTCCGCCACCCATAGGTGCTTCATCCTTGGGCAGTTCAGCAACCATGGCTTCGGTGGTGATCATCAAGCCTGCGACTGAAGCTGCGTTCTGCAGTGCAGCGCGCACGACCTTGGTCGGATCCAGGATGCCGGCTTCGATCATGTCGGTGAACTCGCCCGCGGCGGCGTCGTAACCGTAGTTACCCTCGCCTTCGGCAACCTTGTTCAGGATCACGGAGCCTTCTTCACCGGCATTGGCGACGATCTGGCGCAGCGGTTCCTGCAAGGCGCGAATGGCAATGGCGATGCCGACGTTCTGGTCCTCGTTGTCGCCCTTGAGTTTGGCTACGGTATCAAGTGTGCGAACCAGTGCGACACCACCACCCGGCACCACGCCTTCTTCGACTGCGGCGCGGGTCGCATGCAGTGCGTCTTCAACACGGGCTTTCTTCTCTTTCATTTCCACTTCGGTGGATGCACCGACCTTGATCACGGCCACACCGCCGGCCAGCTTGGCCACGCGTTCCTGTAGCTTCTCGCGATCGTAGTCTGAAGTGGATTCTTCGATCTGGGCGCGGATCTGGCCGACCCGGCTTTCGATCTGATCATGGTCACCGGCGCCATCGATGAGGGTGGTGTTTTCCTTGCTGATGTCGACCTTCTTGGCGGAACCCAGATCTTCAAGCGTAGCTTTCTCGAGGCTCAGGCCGACTTCTTCCGATATTACCGTAGCGCCGGTCAGCACAGCGATGTCTTCCAGCATGGCCTTGCGGCGGTCGCCGAAACCAGGCGCCTTCACTGCTGCAACTTTTACGATGCCGCGGATGGTGTTTACCACCAGTGTCGCCAGCGCTTCGCCTTCGATGTCCTCGGCGATGATTAGCAAGGAGCGGCCTGACTTGGCTACGCCTTCCAGCACGGGAAGCAGATCGCGCACATTACTGATCTTCTTGTCGTGCAGCAGGATGTAGGGCTCTTCCAGATCAACGCCCATGGTCTGCTGGTTGTTGATGAAGTAGGGAGAAAGGTAGCCGCGGTCGAACTGCATACCTTCAACCACGTCCAGTTCGTTGGCGAGGCCGGAAGCGTCTTCAACGGTGATCACGCCTTCTTTGCCGACCTTTTCCATCGCCGAGGCGATGATGTCACCAATTTCGGTGTCTGCGTTGGCGGAGATGGAGCCGACCTGAGCGATGGCGCTGCTGTCGGTACACGGTGTGGACTGGCCTTTCAGGGCTTCAACGGCAGCAGCAACGGCCTTGTCGACACCACGTTTCAGGTCCATCGGGTTCATGCCGGCGGCAACGGCCTTGAGGCCTTCGCGCAGCAAGGCCTGGGCCAGTACGGTAGCGGTCGTGGTGCCGTCGCCGGCATCGTCGGAAGTCTTGGAAGCGACTTCCTTGACCATCTGGGCGCCCATGTTCTCGAACTTGTCTTCGAGTTCGATTTCCTTGGCGACAGATACGCCGTCCTTGGTCACCGTCGGCGCACCGAAAGCCTTGTCCAACACCACGTTGCGGCCCTTGGGGCCCAACGTTATCTTGACCGCATCGGCCAGGATGTTCACGCCCCGCATCATTTTGCCGCGAGCGTCTTCACCAAATCGTATGTCTTTTGCACTCATTATCTATTCCTCAAAATTCTGATATCTGAAGGCTGATCAGCCTTCGATGATGGCCATGATGTCGTCTTCGCGCATGACGAGCAGTTCCTCGTCATCGACCTTGACTTCAGTGCCTGAATACTTGCCGAACAACACATTGTCACCGACTTTCACATCCAGTCCGCGCTGTTCCCCGTTGTCCAGTACCTTGCCGTTACCTACGGCCAGCACCTCACCACGAATCGGCTTCTCGGCCACATTGTCTGGTATCACGATGCCACCGGAGGACATCTTTTCTTCCTCTACGCGCCTTACGATTACGCGATCATGCAAAGGACGAAGTTTCATTTAAAATCTCCCAAAATAATTTAAAACAATTTTGATCAGAAACGGGCAGGCGGTGCCAGCCCGTTACATTCTCTGTCTGCAGTGGTTTTCACTATTCACACAGCCTGTCGTGGCAAATGGGGTTGAGGTGAAACCATTTCAAGAGAAAGGTGTAGAATTCGCGCCTTCATGCCTGTATCTACTATTCAACTTAACGACCAGCAAAGAGCCGCGGTTCACTACACGAAGGGTCCGTTACTGGTGCTGGCCGGCGCCGGCAGCGGCAAAACCCGCGTCATCATCGAAAAAATTGTGCACCTGGTTCAGCAGCGGGGGCTGCCGGCACAGAAAATTGCAGCCATTACTTTTACCAACAAAGCGGCCCGGGAGATGAAAGAGCGCCTGGCCAAACGGCTGGGAGCTGAAAAAGCCAAAGAAATTACGGTGTCGACTTTCCACTCCCTGGGCTGGAGAATCCTGCGGGCCCATCATGAAGAATTGGGTTACCGCCCCGGCATCAGCATCCTGGATGAGCAGGATAGCCTGACCGTTGTAAGGGACTTGTTGCCCGAAGGAACAGCGCCGGAGATGGTCAGGCTGGCGCGGGGCCAGGTTTCACGATGGAAAAACCATGCCCTGGCGGTTGATGAAGCAGCGGCCGGGATTGGAAGCGAAGGTGAAGCTTCGATCTGGCGCCTGTATCAGCAATACGAAGAACACCTGAGGAATCTGAACGCGGTGGATTTTGACGACCTCCTGTTACAACCGCTGCGTGCTCTTGGCATAGAAGAGGTCCAACTCAAATGGCAGCAGGAGATTCGCTACCTGCTGGTAGATGAATACCAGGATACCAATGAGACTCAATACCAGATGCTGCGTCACCTGGCAGGCAGCGAAGGGCGGCTCACCGCGGTGGGGGATGATGATCAGTCCATTTATGGCTGGCGTGGCGCGCAACCGGAAAACCTCCAGCAACTGTCTGAAGATTTCCTGGCGCTGAAGATCATCAAGCTGGAACAGAATTACCGTTCCTGCGGCCGTGTACTCAAAGTGGCCAATGCGCTGATCGCCAATAACCCGCATGCGATTGAGAAACGCCTGTGGAGCGCACTGCATGAAGGCGAGTGCGTCCGTGTGATTCCCTGCGAAAACGAGACGGAAGAGGCTGGCATGATTACCGCTGAAATCCTGCACCGCCAATACACGACCAGGGCTGGCTGGGGCGACTTTGCCGTACTGTATCGGGGCAACTACCAGTCGCGGGTGCTCGAGCAGGCTATGCGTGAACAGCAAATTCCCTATCACTTGTCCGGGGGAACCTCATTTTTCGAGCGAACCGAGATCAAAGACCTGATGTGCTACCTGCGCCTGGCGGTGAACCCGGATGACAACACGGCATTCCTGCGCATCGTGAATACTCCGCGCCGGGAAATCGGGGTCACATCACGGGGAATCATTGCGCAGCACGCCGGCCGCAAACACATCAGCATGTTCGAGGCCAGCCTGACGCCTGACTGCCGGGCGGCGCTGAAGCCGCGCAGCGCGGAAAGCCTGCGGCAGTTCAATAACCTGATCATCGGGACCGGTGACCGGGGCGAACGAGCCGACCCGGTAGAGGCCGTCGCTGATCTGTTTGAAAAGATCGGTTTTGATCAATGGCTCCGTGACCAGGCGGACAATCCCGCCCAGGCGGATCGCCAGATCGAGAATACGAGGGAACTGCTGGCGTGGCTGGGCCGCCTTCACGAGGGGAACCCGGAGCTGGGCCTGATCGACCTGATGGGCCGTCTGTCACTGCTGACCAGCCTGGATAATGAGAAGGAAGCCGGCCAGGAAGTCCGGCTGATGACACTGCATGGCTCGAAGGGACTGGAATTTCCGCACGTATTCATTGCGGGTGTGGAAGAAGAACTGTTGCCGCATCGCATCAGCCTGGATGAAGGTGGTGAGGAAGAGGAGCGCAGATTGCTGTACGTGGGAATCACGCGCGCCGGGGAATCGTTGACCCTCAGTTATGCGCGTAGCCGCCGGCGTTATGGTGAGCATATCAAATGTGAACCCAGCCGATTTCTGGATGAATTACCTTCAGACCTGGTGGAATGGCGCGGAACGGATGCCGAGCGGGATCATGAGCACACCCGGGAACGGGCGAAAGTACACCTGGATAAACTGAAGGAGATGTTCGGGAGCTAGTTGGCCAGGATTACGGCATACTGAGAAAATTCATTGATCGGAAGGAGCGAGGAATGTCGCCGATGCGCACTACACAATACCTTGCAGGCATTCTTTTATTCATGTTCCTGTCCAGTGTCTCAGCGGATGTTCCTGAAGAGCAGGTGGCGGAAGTCGAACACCTGCTTAATTACCTGGCCGACAGCGACTGCCGGATGATTCGTAACGGCAAGTCCCATAGCTCGAAAGACGGCGCAAAACATATGCGGCGAAAATACAATTATTTCAGGGATGAAATTTCCAGCACCGAGGAGTTTATCGAATTCGCCGGCACGAAAAGTACCAGGAGTGGCCGCTTGTACGAGGTCCTGTGCATTGGCCAGGAACGGGAATTTAGCCGGGACTGGTTGCTGGTGGAACTCAAAGCTTATCGAAACAAGTAGGGGCGCGTTTAGTACTCCTACATTTCTCTTGCCGAGGCGCACTGGATGCACAGCAAGGCTGCAGGGTCGAAATCAAGCCGCGCGGCTGCGATATCCTCCCCGCATTCCTGGCAATAGCCATATTCATCTGCTTCAATTCGCTGCAAGGCCCCCTCGATCTGCCGGAGTTTTTCACGCCGCCGCCGCCCGGTCTCAATCGACATTGCCTGGGCCTGCATGGCGTCCATGCGCGAAAGCCTGCCGACGCAGGCCTGGTCGAGCTCAACGGTTTGTTCGGCCTCATCGCCGGTTTCCTGGGCCTTGAGCAGGGACTGCTTCAGGGCCAGTAGTTTTTCCTTGTAGTGATTCATGGTTCATCCGATTTTACCTTGTTGAGCAGGTCGGCCGCGAGCGACCTCTTACAGATCGTGTTTCCGAGTGTAACTATTTTGCCGCTGATGCGTATATTGTAATGAGATGAGCAGGCGTTACCGAAAATGGGTGGAGGAATACCAGAACCAGGCCTGGACGCTGGCGCGCTATATATTGAAAGACGCACAGGAGGCGGAAGACGTCTGTCAGGAGGCGTTCGTCAAGCTCTGGCATCACCAGGACTCGATCGACAAGGACAAGATTCGGCCCTGGTTAATGCGGGTAACGCGTAATGGGTGCCTGGACCGGCTGCGCCGGCGGCGCCCCACTGAAGAGTTGATGGAGTGGCGCCATCAAGACGAATCACCGGGCCCGATGCAGGGTCTGCAGCAACACGAAACCGGCCAGTGGCTGAAACAGGCTATTGGCGGACTGAAAGAGCCCTATCGCTCACTGGTAGTGCTCAGAGATATTCATCAGCACAGCTACAAGGAAGTCGCGGTGGTGCTGGAGCTGAGCCAGTCACAGGTAAAAGTTTACCTGCACCGGGCGAGGAAACAGCTGCGAGAGCAGCTGGCGGAGATAAGACCATGACAAGTAATAAACACGAGGACCTGCCCGCATGGGAATCACAGGTCAATGCTTTACTCGATAGCGAGCTGGATGAGGCGTCCACCGAGGCGTTGAAACAGGCCGCCGGTGAGGACCACGAACTCGCCCGGGTGATTATCGAGGCATACCAACTGCAGCGCAGCATGGACTCGATCGGTATCGAACAGGCGCCGGCCAGCCTGCGGCGTAAGCTTCGCGCTATTCCCCGCAACAACAGGCAAAACGAACGGCCGCGCCGCTGGGTCATGACTACCGCGATGGCATCCATTGGGCTGCTCGCCATTGGTTTCGTGCTGATGCAGCCGCGGCAGCCATCCCAGGCCGATGTGGAACAGGCGCGACAGGACCTGGCAGTGGCATTCAACTACATTGACAAGATTGGCAACATAACCGGCGAACGTATTCACAGCGTACTTGGTTCAGAACTGAGTCATGGCGTGACCGACAACATTTCGAAACATATCCCATTTACCGAACAATCCCTTAAGGAGAAAAACACATGAAATTCAAACTTTTGTTAATTGGCATGATAAGTATGCTGGCGCTGCCTGCCATGGCACAGGAAGATGCGCTGAAGGATTTTCCGGGCTATGTGGATTTTGGCGAACTCAACAGCATGTTCGGTGAACCCACCGTGCAGATTGCCGTGGGTGGGGCACTCCTGGGCTTTGTCAGTGCGCTCAGCGCCCAGGAGAATCCGGAGGCGGCTGAGCTGTTCAAACGCCTGCACGGGGTGCGCGTCAGTGTCTTTGAGAATCCTGTGATGACCGATGGTGCGGTGGATTACGTCAAGGCTATTTCCTCGAAACTCAGCCAGCAGGGCTGGGAAGCCGTGGTGACGGTCAATTCGGACGATGAACAGGTCCGGATTTTCATGAAGTTCAATGGCGAAAATGTGGAAGGGATCACGGTCATGGCCCTGGAGGAAGATGAGGCCGTGTTCGTCAACGTGATCGGTGATTTGAAACCGGATGAACTGAGCAAGGTGATGGACAACTTTGACATCGATTTGGGTAATCATGACAGCGACGATGGCGATAATGATGGCGACGAGTAGGGCCCGGACAAATAAAATAGGTTCAGGCGGCGCGCGTGGTATGGGATTGCTGGCATTGGCCTGCGCGACTCTGTTCATCAGCGCCTGTGGCATTACCGCACCCAGGGGCAACGACGGCTATGCTGACCTGGAGTCACTCGGCATGCTTGACACGGATCGTGTCCTGAATATTTCCATCGGTCCCGCGCTGCTGCATTTCGCTGCCCGGTACATGGACGACGATCCCGAAACACGTGACTTGTTGCGCAGTCTGGACGGTGTGCGGATACGGATCTATGAAATCGACGGTGATACCAGCCGGGTCGCCCAACGCATTTTCACAATGAGTGAGCACCTGCAGGAAGATGGCTGGGAGCCCGTTTTGCTGGTGCGGGAACAAGACGAGGAAGTCCATATGCTTTTGCGCATGAAAAACGATCACATCAGCGGAATGATCGTGCTGGTATCAGACGGCGAATCAGAAGCCGTGATCGTCAACCTGATGGGCGAAATCAGGCCAGAGCAGTTTGGTGACGT
>JAIVWI010000147.1:0-7778 GCA_048636595.1 Oceanospirillum sp.
ACCAGGACCCGGTATCTTTTTTCCAGATGAGGAAGCAACAAATGCCAGTCCCAACTGCTGGTCGGGAATCCATGGAAGCAGACCAGCCAGGGTAAATTACTGCTGCGCCGGCCGCTGACGCGGTAGAACAATTCCACCTCATCCACCTGGGTAAAACGGCCACCTGCCATCCAGGATTGAACGGGAGCGGTCAACTCATCCACGCGCCATTCCTGCCCGTTCAGCAGCTTCTTGTGAAGCTTTCAATATACCCCGTAAGATATTGATTTCATTTTGGTCTGGCCTTGCGCGATTGAACAATCTGCGCAGACGCATCATCAGGCGTTTGGGTTGCTTTGGATTCAGGAAGCGGATGTCCAGCAGGGTCTGCTCCAGGTGTTCGAACAAACCCTCCATCTGGCTGTCATCCACCGGCTCCCAGTCGGAAGGCGGTACAAACAGCCCGGCCCCGCCGATTGCCGCCACTCTCAATTCATAGCCGGTAATTTGAACCGCCTGCGCCAGGTTCAGGGATGAATAGGCGGGATTGGAAGGAATATTGACCAGGTACTGGCAGCGCTGCATCTCCTCGTTGGTCAGGCCATATCGCTCACGACCGAAAAGAATGGCCACTTCCCTTGATTCGGATTCTTCCACGGCCTGCTCCGATGCGCGGCGAACATCCAGCATCGGCATGGGCAGGCTGCGTAAACGCGCAGAGGTGCCCAGCACCAGCGAGCAACCGGCCAGGGCAGAATCCAGTGACTCGTGAACCCGGGCTGCTTGCAGCAGGTCATCCGCACCGGACGCCCTGGCCGTGGCATCGGCGTTGGGAAATATTTTTGGTGTGACCAGGTGCAGCGAGGAAAGCCCCATCACTTTCATGGCCCGCGCTGCAGCGCCGATATTGCCCGGATGCGTGGTATTGATCAGCACAATCCGGATGCGGGCGAGCCGTTTTTCAGGCGAACTTCGTTTCTGATCTGCCACAGCCCCGCTGCTTCTGGTATCCTGTGCCGCCCTTTCCTGTACAGATAATTTCTCAGCCATGACGCATCCTGTAGTAAATGTAGCTATTGAAGCCGCCCACGCGGCCGGCGAAATCATGCGCCGCCAACTCCGGCATGTAGACGCCATCCCCGTCGACTTGAAAGCGCGCCACGATTACGTCTCTGACGTGGACCGGGCCTGTGAAGCAGAAATTGTACGGGAAATTAAGCGCTTTCACCCTGATCATGCATTTTTATGCGAGGAAAGCGGTGCTTCGGGTGAGGGCGAAATCGTTTGGGTGATCGATCCGCTGGACGGCACCAGTAACTACCTGCACGGCCTGCCCCACTTCGCCGTCTCCATCGCACAGCAGGTCAAGGGCCGCACCGAGCACGCCGTGATCTACGACCCGATGCGTGACGAATTGTTCACTGCCAGTCGCGGTTCGGGCGCTTATGTCAACAACAGCCGCATGCGTGTTTCGGCTCGAAAGAGCCTGGAAAACGCCATCCTCGCGACCGCATTCCCCTTCAGAAACCGGGACAAATTGCAGGCTTACGGGCGTATTTTCCAGTCAGTATTTGCGCAGGTGGAAGATTTCCGCCGTGCCGGCACCGCCAGTCTCGACCTGGCCTGGGTGGCGGCCGGGCGCATGGACGGTTTTTTCGAAATCGGACTCAAACCCTGGGATGTCGCCGCGGGTGCGTTACTGGTCCGGGAAGCCGGCGGAGTGGTGCTGGATTTCGATGGCAATGACGGCGTCGAAGACGCCGGCACCATCATCGCCGCACCCTACAAGATCATGACACTTTTGCGGCAACAAATCGCTTCGAAGTGGAACCCCAAGAAGGCGGGCTAGGGTCGATTGTCAGCGACAGCTCCCTCTTTTTCAACTTGCAGCAGATCGAACTTGCTGACACCCAACTGAAGCAGCACGGTACTTGCTACAAAGATGGAGGAATAAGTACCCACCAGCACACCAATGATCAGTGTAAACGCGAAAGAGTGGATGATTTCCCCACCGACAATGAACAGCGCGAACAGCACCAGCAGCGTGGTCATAGAGGTCATCAATGTACGCGACAAGGTTTCGTTGACCGATGTATTAACGACCTCGATGGGTGACCTCTTTCGAAGGCGTGGAAAATTCTCCCGAATGCGGTCAAACAGGACAATGGTGTCGTTCAGGGAGTAACCGATCACGGCCAGCAGGGCCGCTACAACCGTCAGGTCGAATTCAACCTGCAGAGCAGACAGGATGCCCATAGTGATCACGACATCGTGAATCAGGGCCGCAACCGCACCCACGGAAAAGCGCCACTGGAAGCGGAACATCACAAACAGGAAGATGCCAATCATGGCGTAAACCACGGCCAGGATTCCCTGCTCCGCAAGTTCATCCCCTACCTGGGGCCCCACGAACTCGACGCGGCGCATGACAATATCACCTTCGATCCCTGTCTGGAGAGCTTCCAGCACAATGGTGGACAGTTCAGCATCACTTTCTTCTTCGTTCCTGGGCGGGATACGCACCACGATATCCGAGGCGGTGCCAAAGGTCTGCACCACGGCATCATCCAGCCCGGCGCCATACAGGTTGGCTCTTACGTCAGCAATCAGGGGCGCTGAAGGATAACTGACTTCGATCAACATGCCGCCGGTGAAATCCAGGCCAAAATTCAGCCCGCGGGTCGCCAGTGAAACAACACTGAGCACCATCAGGATGGCGGATATGATAAACGCCATCTTGCGACGGCCCATGAAGTCGATGTTTGTTTTTCCACTCAGAATTCTCATGACATCACCTTAAATGGCCAATTTACTGACGCGCTTTTTGCCGCCGTAAACCAGGTTAACTACCGCTCTCGTACCCATGATCGCGGTGAACATGGATGTCACGATACCCAGTGAAAGCGTGACCGCAAAGCCCTTGATCGGCCCGGTGCCGAACAGGAACAGTACGAACGCCGCGATCAGGGTCGTGATGTTGGCATCGGCAATGGTTGAAAAAGCCTTGTCATAACCGGCACGAATACTGGCCTGTGGCGTGTTGCCATTGCGCAGTTCTTCCCGGATGCGTTCAAAGATCAGTACGTTGGCATCAACCGCCATACCCACCGTCAGCACGATACCGGCAATACCCGGCATGGTCAGCGTCGCCCCCAGCATCGACAACAGTGAAATCAGCAATACCATGTTGACAAACAGCGCCATGTCGGCGATCAGACCGAACACACGATAGTAAATCGCCATGAAAAACAGCACCAGGACAAAGCCGATCATTACCGACTTGAAGCCCTGCGCGACGTTATCTGCCCCCAGGCTGGGGCCGACCGTGCGCTCCTCGACGATTTCCATCGGTGCAGCCAGCGCACCCGCCCTCAACAACAGGGCCAGTTGGCTGGCTTCATTCATGGAGTCGAGCCCCGTGGTCTGAAACCGCTTGCCGAAGGGCTCACGAACCACGGCCACACTGATGACCTCTTCGGTCTTGCGTCCGCCGGATTTCTGTTCTATGTAGACTACCGCCATGCGGTTGCCGACGTTGTTGCGGGTAAATTCCAGCATGCGTTTGGCGCCTACGCCGTTCAGCGTCACGCTGACCTGAGGCTGGCCGGTTTGCTGGTCAAATCCACTGGAAGCGCCAATCAACTGGTCACCGGACACGATCAGGCGTTTCTTCAACAGGACCGGTTCACCCGTTCTGCGGTTGTAGAGACGTGATTCCGGGGGAACCCTGCCCGTCTGGGCGGCGGTGAAGGCATCGTTCGCCTCATCCACCGCACGGTATTCAAGCGTAGCCGTGGCGCCAATGATCTTTTTTGCCTGCACGGTATCCTGCACGCCGGGCAACTGCACCACGACACGTTCGGCGCCCTGCTGCTGGATCACGGGTTCCGCGACACCAAGTTCGTTGACCCGGTTGCGCAGCGTGGTGATGTTCTGCTGCAGTGCTGTTTGCTGTAACTCCAGCAGTTGTTGTTCCCTGACGTTCACGGACAGGCCAAAGTGCTCGCCCGCTTCTACTTCCATAACATCCAGCCCCTGCAGACTCTGATCCTTGCGCATGATGTTCAAGGTACGGTCGCGGTCTTCCGCGGAGCGCAACATCGTAAGGATACCTGTGCCTTCGCGGCGCACCGAGACATAACGAATACTTTCAGACCTCAGCGCAGTACGAATATCATCCACCACGCGGTCGAGCATCTGACTTCTGGCGGTATCCATATCGACCTGCATCAGGAAGTGCACACCACCCTGCAGGTCAAGACCCAGGGTCATGGGCTTACCACCCATGGCGCGCAGCCAGCCGGGTGTCGAGTGCGCAAGGTTCAGCGCGACGACATACTGTTCGCCCAGCGCCTCTTTAAGCACGTCAGCGGCCAGCAACTGCTCCTCGGTGGAATTGAAACGGTACAACAGGCGATTTCCCTGTTGTTCCCAGTCCTTGAACTTGATGTTCTCGACAATTAGCGCGTCATTGATGTTGGCTTCCAGATCCAACGGGATAGTGAAACCGCGCGCGGAAGTAATCTGCAATGCCGGATCCTCACCAAACAGGTTTGGCAGGGCATAGAAAGTGCCTATGACCAGGATCGTGACGATAAGCAGATATTTCCAGGCAGGATATTGATTCATTATTCAGCCTCGGAACACAAAAATATTATTATTAAAAGGAAAATCCGCTTCAGGCGGACTTGATGGTGCCTTTTGGCATCACACTGGCAATGGCGTGCTTTTGTACTTTGATTTGCACCTTATCGGCAAATTCAACGGTTACAAATGACTCATCCACACGTGTGATTCGACCGAGCAAGCCGCCATTGGTCACCACTTCGGAGCCAGTGGAAAGCTGCGCGACCAGTTGTTTGTGCTCTTTGGCACGCTTCATCTGCGGCCGGATCAGCAGAAAATAAAAGATGATGAATATGACAATCAGCGGCAAAAACGACATCAACCCACCCTGGGATGATGCATCCTGAGCATGTGCGCTGGCGATAAAGAAATCCAAGATTTCCATGAGAATCCTCGTATAAATACCGGTTTTTAATGATGCGGCGGATAGGAGAGCCACTGACTGTTTTCCAATCAGGAAGCCGCTCTACCGCTTTCGCAGCAGGGCATTATAAATCAAAGGCCTTAATCATCCTATTGATTTACGATTTTTCTTTTTGTAAGAGGTCGCTTGCGGCCGATTGCTTGAATTAACGAAAGAACGTCGGCCCCAAGGGACCTCTTACAGAATTCCGTTTGATTGTTTTGTGAGAAATGCACTGACAAATGCTTCGAGAGAGCCGTCGGCGATGGCATCGCGCAATCCCTGCATCAGGTTCTGATAGAAACGGAGGTTGTGCATGGTCATCAGGCGGGCGCCCAGGATTTCATTGCAGCGTGCAAGGTGTTTTATGTATGCGCGGGAGTAATTACGGCAAGCCGGACAATCACAATCGGGATCGATGGGACGGGTATCGCACTCATAGCGCGCATTGCGAATTTTCAGGACACCCTGGCTGGTAAAGAGATAGCCGTTGCGTGCGTTCCGGGTAGGCATGACGCAGTCGAACATGTCAATACCGCGGATCACTCCGGCAATGATGTCCTGCGGGCGGCCAACACCCATCAGGTAGCGCGGGCGGTCCTCAGGCAGTTCCGGTATGGTGAAGTCCAGCACCCGGTCACGTTCCTCATGCGGTTCACCCACCGACAGGCCGCCAATCGCGTAACCATCAAAATCGATATCCACCAGTCCGCGGGCAGAGCGAAGCCGCAGGGATTCATACATTCCACCCTGAACGATGCCGAAAAGAGCCGAAGGATTCCCCCGGTGTGCCTGCCTGGACCGCTCCGCCCATCGCAGCGAGCGTTCCATTGAAAGGGAGGCCTCTTGTTCGGTCGCCGGGTAAGGCGTGCATTCATCAAAAATCATGACGATATCGGAGCCCAGTGATTTCTGAACCGCCATGGATTCCTCAGGCCCCATGAAGATTTTTGAGCCGTCGATCGGCGACGCGAAGGTGACACCTTCTTCGGTAATTTGACGTCGTTCAGCCAGGCTCCAGACCTGGAATCCGCCTGAATCGGTCAGGATGGGGCCTGGCCAGCGCATGAAATCATGCAGGCCACCGTGTTTTTCGATCACTTCCGTCCCCGGGCGCAGCATCAGGTGAAAGGTATTGCCCAGGATGATGTCAGCTCCGGTTTCCCTGACTTCCTCCGGTGTCATGGCCTTGACCGTTCCGTAGGTCCCCACCGGCATAAAAGCGGGGGTACGCACCGTACCCCGGTCGAACGTCAGCAAACCTTGCCGTGCCTTGCCGGATGTCTTGTGAACTTCAAACTTCATCATCGTCGGTGAGTGCCGGCTAAACTTGCGCTGCCACCATGACCCGCTTGTGGAAGCGCAGCTGTTCGTATGCATCTTCCGGCGGTTCGAGTACCGTCACGTCGGAAAAGCCGACTTTGTGCAGAATCCAAATCAGCGCATCCAGGCTCGGCACCAGGCAAATACCGGTAATACTGGCTTCGGGTCCGTGGGTTTCTCCTGTTTCATCGATAATACCGAAACTGCCCTTCAGCGGCCGTACATACTGGTAACTGCCGTAGTCAACATAGCCGCTCATGCCCGGAACTATCTGGGTTTCGATCAAACACAGGTTCTTGCACAGCGCGCGGCATGTCCTCAGGGCGCCGATGGGATTTTCCAGGTGATAAAGCAGGCCCAGCATCAGTACCACGTCGAACTGTCCCAGTTGCTCCGGATCCAGTTCGTGAACATCACCCTGGCGGAACGATAGATGCTCCAGGCCGTAGATGTCGCTGATCAACTGGCTGTCTTGCACGTGCGATTCGCGGGCATCGACGCCCAGCACGCTGGAAAACCCGGACCGGGCCATATTCACCGCAAACCAGCCCTGGTGCGAAGCCAGGTCAAGAGCCGTAAAGTCTGCGCGGCCGTTGCCCAGCCGTTCATCCAGGCAGGACTGCAGCATCTGCCAGCGGGTATCGTGGATCGCCTGGATATCAACACCGTGATAGGTCGGCGTGGTGCTTCCGTCAGGCAGCTCATAGGAATAGAACCATTCCCTTGCGTGTGCCTGTTCGATCAATGTGGACATCAGAGTCTCCGGGGAAAATGCGGGCGAATTATGGCATCTAAGCCGTATGTAGCACCAGTCAGAGAACCAGCATTGCATCACCGTAGCTGAAAAAGCGATATTGTTCCTGCACTGCATGCCGATAAGCTGCACGGGTTTCCTCAATACCAGCCAGGGCGCTGACCAGCATCAGCAGCGTGGACTCGGGCAGGTGAAAATTGGTGATCAGGCCGTCGATGACTTTAAATTCATAACCCGGATAGATGAAAATCCGGCTGTCCCCGCTGAACGGGCGCAGTTCTCCATCCGCGGCAGCTGTCTCCAGGCTTCGAACCGCAGTTGTGCCCACGGCGATGATGCGTCCACCCTTGTTTTTTGCCTGCTCAATGGCCTCGCATACGGTTTCAGATACCTCCAGGTATTCCGCGTGCATCCGGTGGTCCTCGATGTTATCGCTGCGAACCGGTTGAAATGTGCCGGCGCCAACATGCAGTGTGACGCAAACGCTGCCGACCCCCCGCAGGTCTATGTCATCCAGCAAGTCACGGTCAAAATGCAGTCCGGCGGTTGGTGCTGCGACAGCCCCGGGATTCCTGGCGTAGACCGTCTGGTAGCGCTCCCGGTCCGCCGCTGTGTCTTCACGGGTGATATATGGTGGAAGGGGCACATGGCCCAGTCGTTGGACCAGCTCACCCAGGTTTCCATCCAGGAAAC
>JAIVWI010000148.1:0-7661 GCA_048636595.1 Oceanospirillum sp.
ATTAGCAAGCACCAATCCCGCCCAAGGACGCTCTTACATGACATCTGGCACATAGAGATAATTTCTCACTGTGTTAGTGTTGTAGTCAAATAACACACCATTGGTGGAACCATCATGAAAATTCAATTAAACAGGCCATTGATAAATACGGGTTTGCTACTGCTGCTGCTTGCTTTTGCGGTGCTGATTCAGGGCTGCAACCAGGCTAACGGCAGCGTAGACGAAGCCGACACTGACACTGAAGAAGTCCTGGCTATTCCGGTAGAGGCAGCCACCGTGGCCCAAAGCGACGTGGCGGCATTTTATTCCGGAACTGCAACCCTGGAAGCGGATGAACAGGCTATTGTCGTGTCCCAGATCACAGGTGTCGTACTGGACATCAGGGCTGAGGAAGGCGATTACGTTGAAGCCGGACAGATCCTGGCCCGGGTTGAAACCGATCGTTATACGCTGCAGGTACAACGGGCCAATGCGGCTTTGAAGCGCCTCGAGATGGATTACGAGCGCAAAAAGGAGTTGTACGGCAAGAAACTGGTCAGTGCTGAAGATTTCGAGCGGGTTGCCGCGGAATACCAGGCACAGAAGGCAGGAGTCGACCTCGCCAGGCTGGATCTTGAATACACCAATATTCGTGCCCCCATCTCCGGTTTCATCTCTGAACGCATGGTTCGGGTCGGCAACCTGGTGGAATTGCACCAGCCGGTATACCGCGTCACCAGTTATGATCCTCTGCTGGCCGTATTGCATGTTCCGGAACGTGAACTGAGCGTCCTGCACAAGGGACTGGAAGTATCCATGTCACTGGATGCATGGCCCGGCGAATCCTTCACCGGCGAAGTCATTCGTATCAGCCCGGTGGTTGACCCCTCTACAGGGACTTTTCGTGTTACCGCTGAAATTACAGATCACGGCGATATGCTGAAGCCGGGTTTGTTCGGGCGGGTTGGGATTCTTTACGATCTGCACAAGGACGTTCCGGTCATACCCCGCAGCGCAGTCATTACCGAGGACGAACTCAGCCACGTATTCGTTATTAACGACGAAGGCAGCGCAGCCCGCCGGAACATACAGCTGGGTTACGAACGTGAAGGGCTGATCGAGGTTCTCGTCGGCCTGGCGCAGGGTGAAACCGTGGTCACGGCTGGAAAAGGCAGCCTCAGTGATGGAACACAGGTCGAGGTAGTTAACATGGAAATGGTTCCGGAGGCATGACCGGGACCAGGCCCATGAAGCTGGTTGAAGTAGCCACGCGAAGACGCGTGGCTATTTCCATGGGCGCCGTGACCCTGGTCCTGTTCGGACTGATTGCGCTCAAAGACCTGAAGGTCAACCTGTTGCCGGACCTGTCCTACCCGACACTGACGGTGCGCACGGAATATCGCGGTGCGGCGCCCGAGGAAATCGAAACATTGCTCACGCGCCCGGTGGAAGAGGCCGTGGGCGTAGTCAAGAACGTCCTGTCGGTAAAATCGGTATCCCGCGCCGGCCAGTCCGACGTTATCCTGGAGTTTGCCTGGGGCACGAACATGGACCGTGCCGGCCTGGACGTGCGCGAGAAGCTGGAAGTGCTGCAATTGCCGCTGGAATCCAGCCGGCCTTTGCTGCTGCGGTTTAACCCGGCGACCGATCCGATTATGCGTTTTGGCCTGGTGACCACCCGTGTGTCGGACCAGGAGCCTGGCCAGGAGATTAATGGAGCCGCGGTACTGACGGATGAATCATCGCTCAAGATGCTGCGCCGTTATGCCGACGAGGAAATCAGGAAACGGCTGGAACCGGTCGAGGGCGTGGCCGCGGTCAAGATCAGCGGCGGGCTGGAAGACGAAATCCAGATCGAAATCGATCAGCGCAAGATGGCGCAGCTGAACCTGTCGCTGGATGAACTCAGCGCAAGGCTCGCCGCCGAAAACGTGAATGTATCGGCCGGCAGGCTCGAGGAAGGCACGCAGCGCTACCTGGTGCGCACCATCAACCAGTTCACGTCGGTGGAGGAATTCGGCGACCTGATCATTGCGCCGGGCGAAGGCCGTCCGGTGTATTTGCGCGACATCGCCAATGTCCGGGCAGGATACAGCGAGCGCGAGGCCATCATTCGCATGAACGGCCAGGAAGCCGTTGAAGTTGCGATTTACAAGGAAGGTGACGCCAATACCGTCAGCGTGGCGAAAGGCGTCAATAAACGCCTGGAAGCAATTTCCGAAGATCTGCCGCAGGGCATGTCGATAGAGGTCGTTGACAACCAGTCCGTTTTTATCGAGAACGCCATCAGTGAAGTGGTTAATGCGGCCTTGCTGGGTGGCTTGCTGGCCGTGCTGGTGATTTTCGTATTCCTGCGCAATATCTGGTTTACTTTCACCATTGCAATTTCCATACCGGTGTCGATCATCGCCACGTTTTTCTTTATGGGCCAGGCCGGGATTTCACTGAATATCATGTCGCTGGGAGGAATAGCCCTGGCAACGGGCCTGTTGGTGGACAATGCCATCGTAGTGCTCGAAAACATTACCCGCTATCGGGCCGAGGGCGAAGGGCTGGTCAACGCCGCAATCAAGGGCACCAGCGAAGTCGGCGGGGCGGTGATTGCCGCCACGCTGACCACGATAGCGGTCTTCCTGCCCCTGGCTTTCGTTGAAGGGATCGCGGGCCAATTGTTCCGCGACCAGGCCTTGACGGTCACTTTTGCACTGGCGATATCGCTGATTGTCGCCGTGACCCTGATCCCGATGATGGCCTCAATCAGGGGACACCGCAAACCTCCCCGGGAGCCTGGCAGCAGCCGCTTCGGCCGCTGGTTTTCAACCAGCTACAGCCGCCTGCTGGAATGGGCCCTGGGGCACCGGCTTGTGACCCTGGCCGTTTCCACCGCTTTGTTGTTCCTTGCGATAATACTTTTGCAGGGCATTGGCACGGAGTTGGTTCCCAGCATGGAGCAGGGCCGCTTTAACGTCATGCTGGAAGCGGCGCCGGGTACGCCGCTGGAGGAGACCGACCGTCTCGAAAGTAGTTTGCAACGCCTGGCTGCCGCTGATCCTGACGTAAAATATGTATATGGTGTCGCGGGTTCGGGCAACCGGATCGATGCCAACCCGACCGAAAGCGGTGAAAATATCGCGCGAATGCTGGTGGCCATGAATGCTTCAGCCACTGCAGCGGACCAGGCCAGGGTGGTCCGCGACATGCGCAAGCGGGTAGGGGGCATCGCGGGCCTGGACGCGAATTTCGCGACTCCGGAACTGCTTAGTTTCGACAAGCCGCTCGAGATTGAAATCCAGGGTTATGACCTTGATTCGCTGCGCGCCACCAGTGACGAAGTGTTGCGGCGTTTGCGCGCGTCCGACCGCTTTGTGGACGTGGAATCCAGCCTCGAGCGGGGGCATCCTGAAATCCAGATCTTTTTTGACCAGGAACGCGCCGCTGCGCTGGGCCTGACTGTGAAGCAGATTTCCGATCAGGTCGTCGGCAAAATCCGGGGCCGTGTCGCCACCCGCTACAGCTGGCGGGACCGCAAGATCGACGTCCTGGTCCGATTGTCCGAAGAAGAACGACAATCCATCTCGGCCGTACGCGAATTGATCATTAATCCAAAAAGCGAACGGCCGGTTCCCTTGTCAGCCGTGGCCGAAATCCGGATTTCTGAGGGCCCGGCGGAGATTCGCCGCGGCAACCAGGAACGGCTGGCGCTGGTGCAGGCCAACGTCGCTTACGGCGACCTTGGCAGCGCAGCCCGGGTGGCGGAAAACCTGCTTGCCGACATGAAGATGCCCTATGGCCTGACCATGAATATTTCCGGGCAGAGCGAAGAAATGGCCGCTTCGTTCAAGTCCCTGCTGTTTGCCCTGGGGCTGGCCATATTCCTGGTCTACCTGGTGATGGCTTCCCAGTTTGAATCCCTGCTTCATCCCTTTGTCATCCTGTTTTCGATCCCGCTGGCCGCTGTCGGCGTGGCCCTGGCCCTGTGGATTACCGGAACGAATCTCAGCGTGATCGTCTTTATCGGCCTGATCATGCTGGCCGGGATTGTGGTGAACAATGCGATCGTGCTGGTTGACCTGATCAACCAGTTGCGCCAGCGCGGTATGGAGCGTATCAGCGCGATCAAGGAAGCGGCGAAGCTTCGCCTGCGGCCGATCATGATGACGACGCTGACCACGGTACTGGGCCTTGCGCCCATGGCGATGGGGCTGGGTGAAGGTTCAGAGATGCGCACACCGATGGCGATTACGGTCATCGGCGGTTTGCTGACCTCCACCATGCTGACCTTGCTGGTGGTGCCGGTGATGTATTCCCTGCTGGACCGGCGCAGCGATGTGCAGAAGAAAGAAAACCTTGAGGTGATTACTCCAGGACCTGGCGAACCGGGCACCGGGCCGGATCAACAGATACACACTTCCAGCGTACCGGCCTGAATCATGGCGCCTGCACGCTTTGCAATGAACCGGCCGGTCACCATCATCATGGTGTTTGTTTCCATGGTAGCGGTTGGCCTGGTCTCCAGCCGCCTGCTGCCGCTGGAATATTTCCCGGCCGTGGATATCCCGTTCATCATTTTGGATATCCCGTACCAGGGCTCCACCCCGGAAGAAGTCGAACGGGAAATCACCCGCCCGGCCGAGGAAGTGATTGCGACCCTGAGCGGTATCAAACGGTTGGAATCAACGTCTACAGCTAACGGTTCACGCCTGGAGGTGGTTTTCGACTGGGGAACGGATGTCGCGACCAAGGCGGTTGAAGCACGCGAGCGGGTCGAGGCGATCCGTGATCAGTTCCCATCCGATGTTCGCCGCATCAACGTACTCAAATTCAATTTCACCGACATGCCGGTGCTGACCCTGCGCATATCCAGTGAGCGGGACCTTTCCACCGCCTACGATATGCTGATGCGCAGCCTGGTCCGGCCGCTGCAGCGTTTACCGGGCGTCGCCCGGGTGGATTTCCAGGGCATCGAACCACGCGAAATCAGAATCGAGCTGATCGCCGACCGCGTGATCGCCCATGGCATCGACCTGGTCGAACTGCAGGCTCAGCTCAGCCAGGTAAATTTCTCGGATTCGGCAGGCCTGATCCGCGCCGGCGATACCCGTTACCGGGTAAATCCCCGCGGTGAATTTCGCTCCATCGATGAGATAAGGGACCTGGTCATATCGCGGGACGGTCTTCGCCTGAGCGATATCGCGGAAATTAAATACGACAGCAAGCGGCGCGATTATGCGCGCCACCTGGACCAGAAATACGCGATCGGGGTAAGCATCTACAAGGAAAGCGGATCCAACCTGGTCGACGTGGGTAAGCGGGTGGAGGAGGAAATCGCGCGCATCGCCAGGACGCCCGAAATGCAGGGCATCAAGCTGTTTTTCCTGGAGAACAAGGCTGAAGGCGTTAGTAAATCGCTGGGCGCTTTGCTCAAGGCGGGACTATTCGGAGCCTTGCTGTCCCTCCTCGTTTTGTATTTTTTCCTGCGCAGTATTCAGACCACCTTGATGGTTTCGCTGGCCGTGCCGATCGCGATCACCATTACCCTGGGCGTGATGTATTTCCTGGGCCTGTCCCTGAATATTCTTTCGATGATGGGGCTGATGCTGGCGGTGGGCATGCTGGTCGACAATGCCGTGGTGGTCAGTGAGAGCATTCACACCGAGCATGAAAAAACCCCGGACGATCCCAAGGGCTCTGCGCTGCGCGGTGTCAGCGCCGTCGGGCTCGCGGTTGCTGCGGGCACGGTGACCAGCGCAGCCGTGTTCCTGCCGATCATCTTTGGTGAAAAAGACCAGATCTCCATCTTCATGACCCACGTGGCGGTCGCCATCGTGGTGTCCCTGGTCGTTTCCCTTTTTATCGCACAAACGATCATTCCGCTGCTGGCGTCCCGGATTGACCGGCCCGCGTCCAGTAAGCAAAACGCCATAGTCGATCGGCTTAAAGAACGCTATGTGCGCCTGCTGCACTGGAACATGCGGCATCGCTGGCTTGCCGCGGCCATGGTCATTCTGACCCTGGTTTCAGCGGCCATTCCCATGTCCATCGTCGAAACGGACATGTTTCCGCAAGACCAGACCCGCCAGTTGTATCTGAATTTCAACCTGGACGGCAGTTACCCGCTGGCGAAACTCAAGGAATCGGTCGACCGGATCGAGGATTACCTGTACGGCAACCAGGAGCTGTTCGAAATCCGCGCGGTGTACACCTATTACAGCGAACAGGGCGATGCAATGTCAGTCATCCTGCTTAAAGATGACGACGAGGCTGAGCGCTCTGCGCATGAAATATCGACGGACATCCTGGACGGCTTGCCGAAAATCGCCATCGGCCAGCCGGCTTTCGGTTTTGACCGTGTTGGCGGCGGCGAAAAGCTCAACATCACGCTCACGGGATCATCCAGCGAAGTCCTGCGGGAACTGGCTGGTGATGCGGTACGTATCCTGTCTTCCGTAGAGGGCCTCACCGGAGTGGTGTCAGCAGCCTCAGCGGGCGACCAGGAGGTCCAGGTCCGTGTAGACAGGGAAAGAGCCAACCAGCTGGGATTTTCAACCCAGGAGGTCGCCCAGGCCGTCTCGATTGCCATCCGGGGCGTCGAACTGCGTGAATTCAAGGGTGAGGAAGGGGAAATCCCGGTCAGACTGCAGTTCCGGGAGGAAGACCGCAGGGCAATTTCAGACTTGCGCGACATCAAGTTGCGCAACCGTGACGGCGTGTCCATACCGCTGGTGTCCATGGTTGATTTTTCCCAGGGCACCGGTCCCACCAAGATTCAGCGCCTCGATCGCCAGACCGGATTGCGCGTGACCGCACAACTCGATGGCATCACGGCTGAAAAAGCCAAAGAACTGATCAAGGCCAGGATGGAGCTGATGCAACTGCCCAGCGGCTACGAGTGGAAATTCGGTGGCGGCTTTGACGACGATGAGGAAACCATGCAGAAGATGCTGTTCAATATTCTGCTGGCAATAGCCATCATCTACATCGTGCTGGCGGCCCAGTTCGAATCCCTGCTGTACCCGCTCAGCATGATCTGCACGATTATATTCTCGGTGATCGGCGTGTTCTGGTTCTTCCTGCTCACCGGCACCACCTTCACCTTTATGGCCATGATCGGCATCCTGATCCTGATTGGCGTGGTGGTGAACAACGGCATCGTGCTGATCGATCACGTCAACCAGTTGCGCCTGCAGGGTTTGTCCCGGGACGATGCCCTGATCAAGGCGGGCAGGGAGCGCCTGCGCCCCATCCTGATGACGGTGGGCACGACGGTGCTGGGGCTGGCCCCACTGTGCATCGGCACCACCCAACTCGGCGGGGACGGTCCGCCGTACTTCCCGATGGCAAGGGCGATTGTCGGCGGATTGTTGTTCTCGACTTTCGTCAGCCTGGTGCTGCTGCCAACGATCTATACCTGGCTGGATGTAATACGCCACTGGCCCCGAAAGCTGTTTAGCTGGCTGGCCCGAAAACTCCGCAGAAGACCGCTCGCGCACGAACTGTAAGAGGTCCCTTCACGACCAGTTTTGGTCCCTTACGCCCGACCGCTACTGGTCCCTTACGGCCGACCGCTACTGGTCCCTTACGCCCGCGCTATTGGTCCCTTGCGGCCGACCGTTACTGTAAGAGGTCGCTTGCGGCCGACCGGTTCAATAACAGCTTGCGCCCAATTAATATCGCGCCCAAGG
>JAIVWI010000149.1:0-7629 GCA_048636595.1 Oceanospirillum sp.
GCCACCGAGGCATTGTGCCAGCCGCCTGCCTCAGTCAGTTGGGTGACAACGCCCTTGCCCGAAAGGCTGGTGCGGAACAGGTGCTGTTCGGTAGGCGTTACGCTCCAGCCGGTGAAATACACGTAACCACCTTCTTCATCCACCGCCTTGATGCCGCCGCCTGAGCGTTGAGTTTCGGCTACCGGCCATTTGCCGGAAGTCAGCTGGCTGACCAGTTCTCCGTTCTTTGCGTAAAGATAAATGTGGCGGAAACCGCTGCGCTCCGAAGTCCAGGTAAAGTGGCTGCCATCGGCAAAGAATTTCAGGTCGCTGTGCAGGTTAATCCAGGTTTCAGAGGTTTCAGTCAATACCACTCGTTGTTTGTGCGACACCGGATCGATGAATATCAGGTCCAGGCGTTTCTGGTCACGGCTTTGTTTCTGTACCGCCAGGGTGCCGTCGGGCGAGAATTCCACCCGTGCCAGGTAGAAGTCTTTGTCTTCGCCAAGATCGATCTCCTGCAATTGTCCACTTTCGAGTTCCAGCACGAACAATTGCACTACGGAATTGGCTTCACCGGCAAACGGATAACGTTGCGCGACAGTGGTAACGCCGTCTGCCCCAATTTCATAGCGGTCCACCAGCGTGACGCCGGTCTCATCCACGCGAGTGAAAGCGATCCTGCTTTCGTCGCTGGACCACCAGTAACCAGTGGTACGGTACATTTCTTCCTGTGCGGCGAAATCGGCCATGCCGAAGGAAATTGCCCCCTGGCCACCGCTGGTCAGCGCGCGTTCTTTGCCAGACTCCAGGTCAATGACATAGAGGTTCTGTTCGCGGATGAAGGAGACATAGCTCCCTTCAGGGGAGATTTTGGCGTCAGTCTCCGTGGCCTCGGTTTCGGTTAACCTCCGCGGTTCCCCACCGATGGGCAAATAATACAAATCGCCACCCAACGGGAACAGCAAAGCCTTGCCATCGGGTGAAAAACTGTACTCAACGATGCCGGTGGCGGTGATTCGCTGGCGCTCGCGCCTGGCCAGCTCCACCTCGTCAAGCTCCTCTTCGCCACCGAGCAGGGCAACACTGTCGACCAGCATTCTCCGGGACTTGTCAGCGATGTGGTATTCCCAAAGATCCTGTTGCCGCTTGTCCTCGGGCCGGCCCTGTAAAAACGTCACCCGCTGGCCGTCCGGCGATATCTTGACGCCCTGGGCAATGACGCCATCCAGGTTGGGACTGGCCTCGAGCCGGGCAACCGTGAGTTTTTCCGCGTAAGCCTGACCGGTAAATATGGCAAGCAGCACCAGCAATAGAAGGATTGGATTTTTCATTAATAATTTCCCTTGGTAGACGCCAGGGTTGGTCAAACCTGGATTGGCCATAATTTTTTCAATGCATGCATTTTAAACGTATCCATCATGCAATATGCGGGTTGATGGGTTTCCGGTATTATTCATCTAAGCGATGGCGAGGATTCCATGAATTATTTCATTTTTTTCAAGCGCTACCTGTTGGCCCTGCTGGTACTCAACCTGGCCGCCTGCTCGACCTTTCAACCGGTCAGCATTGAAAACGCCATGAAATATTCCCCTCCCCGTGGCATTGACTACGGCAGCATGGTCGAGGTCAAAACCCTGGATAAACGAACCGTGAAATTCCGTGTCACCGAAATCACCGATGACGGCCTGGGCGGTAATCAGGGTTTTTACCGCTATGAGGACATGAAGAACCTGCGTGTAGACAATCCGGGGAAGAATGATGATACCCTCACCTATATCCTCGGCGCACTGGGCATCGCCGCCCTGATCGCGCTGGTTCTCAGCACGGACAGCGTGGCCATTTGCAGCCCCGGACCCTGCCCGACAACGCAATAGGCTGCTTTAAGGAAGACTAAAATCTGGAGTCTGAGTAATCTCGGCTTATGAGAATTCAACCCGTATGATTACCCCATGACAAATTCCAGGCCAGACCTCTCAACTCAAGTACTCACCTACGAATCTTTATTCGATCGCCTGCAGGCAGGCCATACCCTGGTTACCGGCAACAGCCGATTGTCGCGCGTACTTACCGGCCAATACAGCCAGTGGCGGATCAATAGGGGAGATCATCAATGGCGGAGTCCTGATATTCTTTCCTGGAATCTCTGGCTGGACAAACTTTGGGAAGCCGCCAGCCTCCAGGGCGTGGATGGGACCGGCCGCGCCGTCCCGGGTAAGCAACAGCTGACCAGCCTGTGGGAAAATGTTCTGCGGCATGACCCGCTGGCCCGGAGCCTCTTGCGGCCTGAGTCACTGGCAAACCAGCTGAGAGATACCCGCAGACTGATTCGCGAGTGGCAACTGGACCTCAAAGATCCTGCCTGGCTTGGCGACGATAACGAAAACCACAGCGCATTTCATCACTGGAACCAGGCCTTCGAAAAGCGCTGCCACCAGGATAACTGGATCCCCCCGGAAGACCGGACTGCCCTGCTCTGTGTGGCAATCAGGAATTCACATCTGTCGATAAGCGGAACCATTGACCTGCTGGGCTTTGATGAATTCAATCCCGGCCAGGGTGATTTGCTGACGGCACTGATTAACAATGGCAATACGGTCAGCCGCCTGACCATTACGCCTGAAAACCATGCAGCAGTCCTGTGGCGAAGCAAAGAAAACAAAAACGAACTTCAACAAATGGCGCGCTGGGTTCGCTACTGGTTTGAGCAGGAACCCGGCTCCACTATCGCTGTCGTGGTGCCGGATTTGCAGGCCAGGCGGCAGGAAGTTGAGCGTAAGCTGGAGGAAATCCTCACACCCGGCGTCAACAATGCCCCATGGCGGGCAAAACCATGGAATATCTCCATGGGCGCGCCGCTGGCGCGTGTACCCATGATCGAGACAGCCTTTGATCTGCTGAAATTGCTGGATGATCGTATTGATATCCAGGATATCGGCCGCGTCCTGCGCTCGCCCTGGCTCAGAGGCGGTATCTCCGAGCGAAACAGTCGCGCACTTCTGGAAAAATGCCTGCGGGATAAATATCCACGCCAGTTAAAACTGGCTGAAGTTCGCTACCGTGCAGGTGAAATTAAAAAGTACGATCGCAAACGCAGGGAAATACCGGAAAACCAGCGCGAACCTCAAGTCTGGAACAGCCCGGAACTAGCCACTGTTCTCAATGCACTGATGCAATTTGAGAAAAATAACAGAAGGTCCCGTCCGGCATCGGCCTGGGCTGAGTCGCTCGATCAACTGCTTGCCAGCCTGGGCTGGCCACTGGCGGCTGAATCAGAATACAAATCTTCAAGCGCCGAAGCGCGGGCTAATGAACACGACAGGAACTGGCAAGCACTTCAGGCCTGGCGGGATGCTTTGCGTGAACTCGCCTCCCTGGACGCCACCGTGCCAAAACTTAATCGCAAAGCTGTGATTAATTCTTTGCAACAAATCTGCCGGGAAAGAATTTTCCAGGCGCACACTCCCCCCGCGCCAATCCAGGTTCTGGGCCTGTATGAAGTCAGTGGCTTGCGCTTTGACCACCTCTGGGTTCTCGGTTTACACAACGATAACTGGCCACCCGGCGCCAGGCCCAACCCCTTTATCCCCGGGCGACTTCAACGAGATGTTGCTTTGCCCTCCTCCAGTCCCCAGCGCGAACTGGAAGTAGCGCGCACCATTACCCGACGCCTGTTGGAAACTGCTCCGGATTGTGTCTTCAGTTTCCCGGGGCAACTCGATGGTGAAGAGGTGCTGCCCAGCCCCTTGCTGATGACCATGCAATTGAAAGTGGTGGAGGACGTGCCCGGCTGGCAGGGCGATAGCTGGCAGACCACGGTTGCGAAAGCTGACAAACCGCAACTTCACCCTTTATTAACGCCCGGCAAGCTCAGGGGCAGCACCGCAAGAGGCGGCAGCTCCATTCTCAAACACCAGGCGCTCTGTCCCTTCCGCGCCTTTGCCAGTAACCGCCTGGGCGCCGAAGGCCTGGAAACCCCGGCCGATGGCATCAGCCCCATGTTGCATGGCAGCCTGGTGCACAGCGTGCTGGAATATTTCTGGAAAGAAACCAAAACCCAGTCTGCTTTATTGCAGCTCGATGAACAAGATCTCAGCGCCCGTGTCCGCATGCATGTGGATACCGTGGTTAACGAAGAACGCAGTCTGCAACAACGCCCTGCTTTTCGTGGCGTGGAGGCAGATCGTCTCTTCCGCCAGGTAATGGATTGCCTGGCGCTGGAGAAAACACGTGATTCGTTCGAAGTCACTGGTTTTGAAAAAGAAATACTGCCCGAAATCGAAGGCCAGACCATTCGCCTGATCATAGACCGCATTGATAAATTGCCGTCCGGCGAAGAGGTCATCATCGATTACAAAACCGGCCAGGTCGCGCCAAAGAAGTGGTTTGGCGGCAGGCCCGAAGACCCACAATTGCCACTCTACGCCATCAGCGCGAAAAAGACGCCGGCCGCGGTGGTCTTTGCCATCATTCGTGATGATGGCTGCCGCTACAGCGGCGTGGTCAGACGCGGTGGCCTGTTCCCTGGTTTGCCGCCGAACGAAACCAAAGCCAATCAAGAGCTGGTTGATGCCGGTCATGACATGCCACAAACCATCAAAAACTGGCGGCGGGTCCTCCACCGCCTGATGGCTGATTTTCTGGCAGGCGAGGCTGCGGTCGACCCCAAAAACGGCCGTAACACCTGCGATGGCAGTTATTGCGAACTGCATTCGCTTTGCCGTATTCGTGAACTGGAACAATTCCAGAAAACGAGACGTCACCAGACCCCTGCCGGGGAATCAACATGAATCGTCCTTCCGATTGGCAGGAAAGAGAACAGGGGCGCGATCCACGTTACTCCTACATCGTTCAGGCGCCTGCGGGCTCTGGCAAAACCGAACTCCTGACCCAGCGCCTGCTGGGCTTGCTGGCGCGGGTAGAGAACCCGGAAGAAGTCGTTGCCATCACCTTTACCCGCAAAGCCGCGGCTGAAATGAGCCATCGTCTGGTCAGCCGCCTGCACGCAGCAGCCGAAAATATTGATGGCTTAAATGACAGCGAAGAGCTTCCAGCGCATGAGCAAGTCAGCCGGGAACTGGCGCTGGCCGTACTTGAGAACGACGCAGAGCGGGGCTGGAACCTGCTCGAGCAACCCAGCCGTTTACGCATCCGCACCATCGATAGCCTGTGTAGCGAACTCGCCCGCCAGTTACCCGTGCTTTCCGGGCTCGGCGGCGGGCACCGGATTGCCGTTGATGCTGACTCGCTGTATCGCAAAGCCGCCGCGCGGGTCATGGCGGTCATCGAAGATGACAGCGATGAACTGCAAGCCGATGTCATCCGGGTACTGGACCGTTACGACAATCAATACGACAAGCTGGTGAACTTACTCACCAGCATGCTGGAAAGTCGCGAACAGTGGCTTGGGCACCTCATCAATGCGCGCATGGGGAGTGGTTTCGACCGGCACGGCCTGGAAGATTCATTACGCTACCTGATCGAGATACAACTCAAGGCGGCCCGGGATGCCACGCCCGACAGCCTGTTCGGTGAACTCCCCCGTTTCTATACCTATGCCCTGGCCAATACACCGGCCGATGAAGCCGAATTAAGAGCCCTGCTGGAAGCCTCCGGTGGATTTGACTGTGAATATCTCAATCTGCCCGCTTCCGCAGATGCACTTGTGCACTGGAAAACCATGATCAAGCGCTTTCTCACGGCCGACGGCAAAAAATGGAGGGCAGCAGCGGATGCCAAGGCGGGTTTTCCCGCACCTTCAGGGGCTAAAGGCGAAGAAAAAGCCCTGCGTAAACTATGGAAAGATGATTTCAAAGAATTGCTCGATGAATTCCGTGAAAACGACAAGCTGCGGGAGATTTACAACACCATTTGCTCCCTGCCCATGCCCGATTACGAGGATGAAGCCTGGGAATCTCTTGAATCCCTGATGCGATTGCTTCTGCGCTCAGCGAAAGAGTGGGAGTTGGTGTTGGCGGAAACCGGCGAGGTCGATTTCAATGAAATCGCCAGTCGCGCTATCCTGGCACTGGGCTTTGATGAGACACCCAGCGATTTGGCCCTGCGCATGGACTATCGCATCCAGCACCTGTTGGTGGATGAGTTCCAGGACACCTCGCACAAGCAGATCGAATTATTGAACAAACTCACCGCGGGCTGGAGCGATGGTGACGGGCGCACCCTGTTCCTGGTGGGTGATCCCATGCAATCCATTTACCGCTTCCGCAAAGCGGAAGTAAGCCTGTTTATCAAGGCCTGGCAAGGGCAGTTGTTCGACCACATCCAGCTGATTCCGCTGCAGTTACGGGTCAATTTTCGCTCAAATCAACCGATCGTGGACTGGGTCAATCAGACCTTTCCGGTGGTAATGCCCCGTCAAAGCGACCCGGTGATGGGCGCTGTGCGCTACAGCGAGGCCAGTACCAGGCCCGGGGTGTCAGACCGTGGAACCGTCACCATCAAAATTCTGCCCGAACGCGATGAGCAGAAAGAAGCCCGACAGGTGATTGATGTCATTGGGAAATGTGACAAGAATGAAAAAGTGGCTATCCTGGTGCGTTCGCGCAGTCACGCCAGTGAGATCCTGGGGATGCTCGACACCCTGAAAGAAGAGCAACCCCGCTTTCGCTACCAGGCAATAAACTTCAATCCTTTAGCTGAAACCCCGCTGATCCAGGACCTGGTTTCGCTCACCCTGGCACTGATACAGCCTGCTGATCGACTGGCATGGTTAGCCACCCTGCGTGCGCCCTATGCCGGTCTTGAATTGGCTGATCTCGACGACTTGGTAGCAGGCAATCCCAATGACATTATCCTGGATGCGATAGGCGCATCGGGCAGTGTATCCGACCAGGGGCGACTGCAACGAATTGCGCCCACCTTACTGGAAGCCGTTGATCGACGAGGGCGGCAATCCGTCCGGTCCTTGATTGAATCTGCCTGGATAAAGCTGGGCGGCCCGGCTTGCGTGGAAAACGCCAGTGAACTGGATGACGCGACGACTTACTTTGACCTGCTTGAGTCCCTGGAGGATGAAAACCTGCCGATCGACCGCGACACCCTCGATCAGCGCATGGAAAACCTTTATGCCGAACCAGATGCCAGCGCCAACGGCAATTTGCAGGTCATAACAATCTATGCCGCCAAGGGTTTGCAATTCGACACGGTCATTTTGCCGGGACTTAATCGCGAGCCTGCCGGCGATAAAAGCAAACTCCTGTATTGGTTCGAGTTGTTCGGGGAAGATGAGCTGGCGGGGGAAGACAGGATGGTGATGTCGCCCATGCGCAACCATGCTGACAAAGAAAAACAGAAGAAATCGGGTGATCTGATCGAGTTTATTTCCAATATTGAAAAACAGCGACAAAGCCTGGAGGATGGCCGCCTGCTCTATGTTGCCGCCACCCGTGCAGTACACAGCCTTTATCTCTTCGCCGCGATCAAACCGAATGCTCAGGGCGAAATCAAGGCAAAACCGAGGAGTCTGCTGGGTGGACTATGGGCGGCGATACAATCTGAGCAGGCTCCGCTGATCAGGCAGGCCGCGGAAAATTTACAGGCAATATCCGGGGATGAAGCGGTTGAGGAAACACCGGTTCTTACTCTGCCCCAGGAATACCGCCGGCTTGGTGCTGACTGGCAGTTGCCGTG
>JAIVWI010000150.1:0-7592 GCA_048636595.1 Oceanospirillum sp.
GATGCGGCAATCAAAGCTGCGGAAATTTTGTCCCGAAGGCGCGATGCATCGTAAACGACATCTCCCGCCCTTTTCCCCCTTTTTGGGGGATGCAAGTTTTCTCTGGAATCGCGATAGTTAGTTTCCATTCATAAAAAAGACTCTCGTCAAAATGAGCAAGGCACATTTCTCCGCAGCCGGAAACTACCGGATCGAGGTTCAGGGACATTTGCGGCCGGACTGGTCCGACCGTTTTGGCGCGATGCAGATATCTGCGCCGCCACCGGAAGCGGACAGTGCGGTTACAGTCTTGCAGGGCCATGTCAGCGACCAGGCCGAACTTGCCGGCATCCTGAACACGATCTACGAACTTCACCTGCCCCTGCTTGCAGTCCAGTACCTGGGGGCCAATAATCATGGAGTCGGTCCGGCATCATAAGCATCCGCCTTTCCTTTTGATGATGCGATTGTCCAGGACGAAAAAATCAAATGGCGCGGTTGTTCCGCACCACGTCGATTTCTGCTTTGCTACGGGTGCGATAGTAATGGAAGCGATGAGTGACCAGCAGTGTCTTTAATTGGAAGGATGCTGTTAAAGAGGCGCTCGAAGAAGTGTGCATGGTCGCCGTGCATCCCAGTGACTTGCTGGCCGCCAAACAGGCGGGAATGGGTACCGCTTACTCTGCGCCTCAATTGGATGAGCCAGACGTGCCGGGCATGACTTTGCAGGAATTACCCCCCCGTGAAGCCTACGACTATTATGCAGACAGTAAGCGTCCTTCTGGAGGCGCCTACCGTGCGGAAAGGAATGGCAAGTTGATAATTGCGGCTGTTCTGCAGTTGGATGAATGACTGGCGACGGTGGTAAACCACGAGTCCCACTCCATCCCAGGAATCATCAAATCCGAAAGCGGGATCAAAATCTGTAAGGGTTCGTCCGTAGTACCCCACAAAGCTCCCCACTTTCTCAACTTCGGGTGCAGCCCTTTTTACGTACTCGCTATAAATACTGGCGTCACCCCGGGGATTGAAGCGCAACAAATTCAGCATGATGATCGGGCCGCCATCGGGTTGCTTTGCCAGCTCAATGAAATTGTCCGCATCGTAATCAAACGGAACGCGTTTATCTTCTGGCGGCACAGTCGGGCCGTATTCCAACGGCCGGTTCACATAGGCCGTTCTGAATCCAGCTTTTTGCGCTGCCTCCAGGTCCTGGGCATGACAGGCTACCATCAGGATACAACAAGAATCGAATATTTGGGATCAGAACCATAGCTCCCAATGATTGGGCGGCTTTACCCACTATCCGGTCGATAATACGACCGCAGCTTTTTGTTCCTGAATACGAGACCGGAAAGGGCGGTGAACAAGGCCACTGCGCCAAGAATGATGGCCAGTCGCATCCAGGGCTGATCCCAGGCGATCCTCATGGCCGCAAATGAATAGAGTGAGCGCAGCCACTCCAGCGAACCCAGCACCAGCAACAGCTGAAACATTCGCGGAACCCATGATTTCCCTAAAAACAGCAGGAACAGAATAGCAACACAAAGTCCGCTCAGAACGACCTGTCCTGAGCGGTAGAAGTGAGCCCCCAGCAACAGGAAGCTGAGGATGACGGGTATCAGTCTGATTGCGTTCATTGTTATTGAGCCATCCGGCTGCCTCTGCACAAATATCGTATATTCGTATATCATAATGTTTTCTGCTGTGAACAGAAACGCTCAATGGCAGCGATCTGCGATAGACTGGACAATTGATCAGTTTTCGCCCACGGCCAAGTCTATCCGGGATTACAGCTATGTCCAATCCAATCCACGATCCTTTGTCGAAAAAGCTGGATGAAGAGAGCCGCATAGAGGTCAAAAATACGACTTGCTACATGTGCGCCTGCCGTTGCGGTATTCGCGTCACTTTGCGTGACGGTGAAATCCGCTACATCGACGGCAACCCGGACCACCCGATCAACAAGGGAGTGATCTGCGCCAAGGGTTCATCCGGGATCATGAAGCAGTATTCGCCGGCACGCCTGACCAAACCACTGCTGCGCAAGCCTGGCAGTGACCGTGGCGACAACGAGTTCGACGAGATTTCCTGGGACAAGGCGTTTGAAATCATGGAAGAACGCCTGGGTAATTTGCGCGCAACCGATCCGAAAAAGTTCGCCCTGTTCACCGGGCGCGACCAGATGCAGGCGCTGACCGGCATGTTCGCCAAGCAATTCGGCACGCCGAACTATGCAGCGCATGGGGGTATCTGCTCGGTCAATATGGCCGCCGGCATGATCTACACCATTGGCGGTTCATTTTGGGAGTTCGGCGGGCCGGATCTGGATCGCGCCAGGCTGTTCGTGATGATCGGCACGGCCGAAGACCACCACTCCAACCCGATGAAGATGGGCCTGTCCAAATTCAAGCGCCAGGGTGGCAAGTTCATTTCCATCAACCCGGTGCGCACCGGCTACGCCGCCATTGCCGACGAGTGGATTCCCATCAAACCCGGCACCGACGGCGCGCTGTTCCTGGCGCTGATCAATGAAATTATCCGGCAGGGCCTGTACGACCGTGATTTCCTGGTGCAGTACTCAAACGCCGCCGAACTGGTGAACCTGGATGAGAACTCGTCTGAGTACGGCATGTTCGTGCGCTCCGACGTACCCGTTGAGGAAGGCTGTTTCGACCCGCAGAACAAATTATGGTGGGACCGTGAACTGGCCAGGCCAGTCGCAACCCACACACCCGGAGCGGATCCTTACTTTTTGGGGGATTTTCAACTCGAGGATGGTACACCGGTGAAGCCTTCCTTCCAGTTGCTGGTGGATCGCGTCAAGGAATATACCGTTGAATGGGCTTCAGACATCACCGGAATCCCGGCAGAGACGATCAAACGCCTGGCCCATGAAATGGGTATCACGGCACGCGATGAAAAAATCGAACTGCCGATTCCCTGGACCGATACCTGGGGCAATGAGCACGAGACGGTGACCGGTAACCCGGTGGCCTTCCACGCCATGCGTGGCCTGGCGGCGCACTCCAATGGTTTCCATACCATCCGGGCCATGTCCATCCTGATGAGTATCCTCGGCACCATTGACCGGCCCGGAGGTTTCCGCCACAAGGCGCCGTTCCCGCGGCCGATCCCGCCCTGCGCCAAGCCGCCGAACGATTCGCGCGCCGTGAAGCCGAATACCCCGCTGGACGGCATGCCGCTCGGCTGGCCGGCTGAGCCGGACGACCTGTTTGTCAACGACGACGGCAGCCCGGTGCGCATCGACAAAGCTTTCTCCTGGGAATACCCGCTGTCGGTGCACGGCCTGATGCACAATGTCATCACCAATGCCTGGCGCGGCGAACCTTACAAGATCGACACCCTGCTGGTCTTTATGGCCAACATGGCGTGGAACTCGACCATGAACACCACTGAAGTGCGCAGGATGCTCAACGACAAGGACGAGGATGGCCAGTACAAGATTCCTTTCCTGATCGTTGCCGATGCCTTCCAGTCGGAAACGGTTGCCTTTGCCGACCTGGTGCTGCCCGATACCACCTACCTGGAACGCCACGACTGCATGTCCATGCTGGATCGCCCGATTTCCGAATTCGAAGGTCCGGTAGATTCCGTGCGCATCCCGGTGTTGCCGCCGACCGGCGAGTGCAAACCTTTCCAGGAAGTCATCATTGAACTGGGTTCGCGCCTGAAGCTGCCGGCTTTCACCAACGCAGATGGCAGCCGCAAGTTCCGCGACTACCCGGATTTTGTGATCAACTATGAAACGTCCCCCGGTTCCGGCATCGGTTTCCTGGCCGGATGGCGTGGCAAGGGCGGTGAGAAATTCATGAAGGGTGAACCCAACCCCAAACAATGGGAGATGTACGAGAAGAACAACTGCGTATTCCAGTACGAACTGCCCAAGTCCTACCAGTACATGCGCAACTGGAACCAGGGTTACCTGGAATGGGCCAAGCGCCATGCGCTGACGCGTTATGCCGAACCCATCAACATCCACATCTATTCCGAGGTATTGCAGAAGTTCCGCCTCGCCGCGCAAGGTAAGTCGGATGGCCGGCAGCCCCCGGAGCACCTGCGTAAGCGGGTGGAGATGCATTTCGATCCGCTCCCGTTCTACGCGCAACCGCTGGAAGAGCAGTTGACCGATCTGCACAAATACCCGCTCAACGCCATCAGCCAGCGACCCATGGCGATGTACCACTCCTGGGATTCGCAGAACCCCTGGCTACGGCAGATTCATACCTACAACTTCCTGAATGTGAACACCAAAACCGCGACGGAGGCGGGCATTGAAGACGGCGGCTGGATGTGGGTCGAATCCATGCACGGTAAGGTGCGCTGCCTGTGCCGCCATTCCGAGGCCGTGGAACCCGGCACGGTGTGGACCTGGAACGCCATCGGCAAGGCATCCGGTGCCTGGGACCTGGACGGCGACGCCAACGAGGCAAAACAGGGCTTCCTGCTCAACCACCTCATCAGCGAGGAACTGCCGGCGTCCGGGGATGGCGAGAACATCTCCAACTCGGACCCCATTACCGGCCAGGCCGGCTGGTACGATGTGCGCGTACGCATTTATCCGGTTGGTGCTGACGAGCCACAAGTCAGCTCCCCGCAGTTCGACACCTTGCACCCGGTACCCGGCCAGGCAGTGAAAAACAACCCTGGCCGCTGGTTAAGCTATTTTGCCGGCAGGAAAAAACATTGAGCAAAACCATGAGAGCCCGCTTAGGGGTGAGTGTAAGAGGCCCCTTGGGGCCGACCGTTTGTGACGAAGGCTCTGGAAAAGTCGCCTGCAAGCGAGCTTTTACAGCGAGATCGCTCGCAAGCGGGCTCTTACAAGGACAACACTGAATGTCACAACTAGCTTTGGTAATCGATCTGAATGTCTGTGTGGGTTGTCATGCCTGTGTCACCAGTTGCAAGGAATGGAACACCTCCGGCACCGCCGGCCCGATGGCCGACATGAACCCGTTCAGCAAAGACCCGACCGGCACCTTCTTCAACCGTGTGCAGACTTTCGAGGTGGGGACTTACCCCAACACCGAAACCGTGCACTTCCCGAAGAGTTGCCTGCACTGTGAGGACCCACCCTGTGTGCCCGTGTGCCCGACCGGCGCCAGCTACAAGCGCGAATCGGACGGCATTGTGCTGGTGGACAGCGAAAAGTGCATTGGCTGTAACTACTGCTCCTGGGCCTGCCCTTACGGCGCACGCGAACTCGATGAGAAGCAGAAGATAATGACGAAATGTACGCTGTGCGTGGACCGTATCTACGATGAGTCATTGCCGGAAAACGAACGTAAACCGGCCTGCGTGATGGCTTGTCCGACCAATGCACGCCTGTTCGGTGACGTCAGCGACCCGGATTCGGAAGTCTCACTGGCGATACGTGAGAACGGCGGCTACAAACTGATGCCCGAGTGGGGCACGCAGCCGGCGAATCATTACCTGCCGCGCCGCAAGACCCGCATCACCATCCACGAGGATGAACTGATTCGCGCCGATAATCCGCTCAAAAAGGAACGTCAGTTACCCATGCCGGACGCCAGTGATCCGACCCTTGATGAAACCACGAGCTGGTAAATATGCATCCTGCATTCTCTGTCATTTTTCTCACTACCCTGATCGGCGCCGGTCAGGGCTTGTACCTGGCGCTTTACACCGTTCAGGTGTACTCGGTCTTCAAGGTGTTGCCGGTTCAGGATTCGGTCCACTACTACGCGCTGGGCAGCCTCATTGTGCTGCTGTTCCTGGTGGCTGGCCTGATCAGTTCCTTCTTCCACCTCGGCCGTCCGGAACGCGCCTGGCGCTCAGCAGCCCGCTGGCGCACCTCCTGGCTTTCGCGTGAAATCATTATCCTGCCGGCTTTTATGGGTGCGGTCGCTGCCTGGGGCCTGATTCAATTCATTGGCTGGAACCCCCTGCTGTTCACTTTCGGTAACGGGCTCGAAATCGACCTGTCAATGCTGGTCGGCGCCGTTGCGTGGCTGTTGAGTTTTACCTTGTACCTGTTCACCGGCATGATCTATGCCTGCATCAAGCAATTGCAGGAATGGGCCACGCCGCTGACCGTGATCAATTACACCCTGCTCGGTCTTGCCTCCGGTTTCATGCTGGCCACCGCTTTTGCCGCCTGGCAGAGTTCCGGGCTGGTCAATTTCTACGGTGGCTGGGCGATATTCACAACCCTCGTTGCCTTTGTAACACGAACGGCCAGCTTGATTCGCAATTCACGCATCAAGTACAAATCCACGCTGGAATCGGCCATCGGCATCCGCCACGCCCGCATCGAGCAGAAAGCACAGGGCTCCATGGCAGGCTCATTTAACACCCGCGAATATTTCCACGGCGCTTCGCAAGGTAAATTCAAATTTGTTAAATGGGTTTTCCTGGTGCTGGTATTCCCGGTGCCGCTACTGCTTGTGTCTATCGCCCTCGGCGCACAATCCACCAGCCTGCTGTTTGTGGCATTTCTGGTTCAATACATCGGACTGTTGGCCGAGCGTTGGTTCTTCTTCGCCCAGGCGAACCACCCGCAAAACCTGTACTACCAGACCGTCTGAATATTCAAATAACCTCCATTTGCATGAGGGATTCCGACCAGCCTCAGTAAATCACGTTTTATCCTTTGTAAAATTCGTCTGAATATGATACAAAAACAATTATAATATCTAAAAAACTGTATCATTTAGTCGGAGAAGCTTAAATGGCCGAGGCCACCCAGAAAATTGCATCTTCCAAAGAGCCCTTGAGTCTGAACGTCATCACGCAGACCGGGGAAGAAACCCGGCCGATGACAGGCAACGAAGCAATCGCGCGTGGTGTCTGGGAGGCAGGTGTCCGTGTCGCGGCCGCTTATCCCGGCACACCGAGCACCGAAATCCTGGAAAACCTGGCGAAATATCCTGCAGAAGATTTGCACGCGCAGTGGTCGACCAATGAAAAGGTCGCACTGGATGTAGCCTATGGCGCGTCGTATGGCGGCGTGCGGGCTTTCTGCGCGATGAAGCACGTGGGCCTGAACGTGGCGGCGGATGCACTGCTGACCGAGGCTTATATCGGTGTTAACGGTGGACTGGTATTGGCTGTTTGCGATGACCCGGGAATTCACAGCTCACAGAACGAGCAGGATACGCGCATGTTCGGCAAGCTCGCCAACGTGCCGGTGCTGGAGCCATCCGATGCCCAGGAAGCACTCGAATATACGCGCTGGGCTTATGAACTGAGTGAGAAGTTTGATACGCCGATTATTGTTCGCAGCACCACCCGGATTGCGCACACACGCAGTCCTGTGGTGGTTGGCGAACGTGAGCAGCTTGAAGATCGGGTCTTTGTAGATCGGCCTGAGAATGTTGCATTACCGACCACGGCACGCGCGCGTCACCCGGTGGTGATCGAACGTGAGCGCCTGATGGAGGAATACTTTAGTCAGTGTGACAAGTTACAGCGGATAACAACTGATAGCAGTGTTGGTGTGATCACGGCTGGCATGTCGTATAGCTATGTCAGAGAGGTTATGCCTGGCGTAAACATTTTGAAGTTACCGGCATCGTTTCCGCTGGCCCGTGATGCGGTGCGGGAGTTCTGTGACTCGGTCGAGCGCGTCA
>JAIVWI010000151.1:0-7507 GCA_048636595.1 Oceanospirillum sp.
GGTTTTTTCAGGGTCCTCAAAGACATTGAGGTAGGCGATGATATTGAGATACAAACGACTCGCGGGGTGGAAAACTATGCGGTTACATCAATCACCATAATACCAAAGAGCGATGTTTCCATTTTGGAGCCGACCACGGAAAAGACCTTAACCATTGTCACCTGCTATCCTTTTTACTTTGTTGGGCATGCGCCGAAACGTTATATTGTGAAGGCAACCCCAAAGCAATCATTGGCAGAGTAAAAATAGAATAGAAGCTTTTTTCTTGACGTTATAAAGGCCACACCCACAGGATCATTGGCACACCGATTGCTATTACCAGGATCTCCAGCGGCAGCCCCATGCGCCAGTAGTCGCCAAAGCGATAGCCCCCCGGCCCCATGATCAGGGTGTTGTTCTTGTGTCCGATGGGTGTCAGGAAGGCGCAACTCGCTGCCACCGCGACACTCATCAGGAAAGGATCCGGATTGACGCCCAGGGTGTTGGCGATGTTGAACGCGATGGGTGCGGCGATTACTGCTGTGGCTACGTTGTTCATCACATCCGACAAGGTCATGGTGACGACCATCAGGATCACGAGCACCGCGGCTGGTGACAGGTCGGCGGCTGCATTCACAATGCCCGAAGCGATCAGCCCGGTGCCGCCGCTGCTTTCCAGCGCCATGCCGATGGGAATCATCGAACCCAGCAACACGATTACCGACCATTCGACGGACTCATACAATTGCCTCACGGGGATGATGCCGGTCAGCACCATCAACACCACCGCGATGCCAAGCGCTATAGGCAGATAGAGCACACCGATACTGGCCAGCAGCACGGCAGCGCCGAAAATCAGCACCGCCAGGCCGGCTTTCTGGCGCTGGATCACTTGCAGGCCGCGTTCCGCCAGTGGCATGCAACCCAGCCAGTTCGCGATGTCTTCCAGCCGTTCACTGCTGCCCAGCAGAAGCAGAATATCGCCTGCCTTTATCTCCAGTTCCTGCACCCGCTGGGTAAACCGTTTTCCCTGGCGGGACACGCCGAGCAAGGTGACACCGTGGCGGTACATCAGGCGCAATGAACGAGCCGAACGCCCTTCGATTCGCGCACCTTCCGGTACCACGACCTCCAGCAAGGAAGCGTCATCGTTAGTGAATACGCCGCCTTCCGTGTTGTTTTTTCGGGTGTATTTGAGCCCCAGGGCGCCGACCATGCCTTCGATTCCGTCCGGCGCCGCTTTCAGCACCAGCACGTCGTTCTTTCTGATCTCTACACGCCGGGCCATTCCCGGCTGGCGTTCACCACGCCTGACCAGGCCGATGATTTCCACGTCGTGCTCGGCGGTGATCTTATCCAGGTCCCGCACTCGCTGGCCGATTGCCGCGGATTCCTCCGGTACTTTAACCTCGGCCACGTAATCACCGAGCTCGAACAACTCTTTCGCCATGTTGTGCTTGCCCCGCGCTACCGGAATCAATCGCCAGCCGATGAGCGCGACATAAGCCACGCCAACGATGGCGACCGCAAGACCCACCGGTGCAAAATCGAACATGCGATAGGGCTCGCCCATCACGCTGCCCCGGTATTCGGCGATGACGATGTTGGGCGGCGTGCCGATCAAGGTGATCATGCCGCCCAGGATCGATGCGAAGGAAAGCGGCATCAGGGTCAATGCCGGGCTGCGTTTGGCCTTTAAGGCTGCCTGCATATCCAGGGGCATGAGCAACGCCAGCGCCGCCACGTTGTTCATGACGGCGGACAGGACTGCGGCAAAACCTGCCATCACTCCGATATGCGCACGCAGTTTGCGCGACGCATCCAGCAGGTAGCGCGACAAAAGCTCTATGGCCCCGGAGTTGGACAAGCCACGACTTATTATCAACACCAGGGCTATGACCACAACCGCCGGATGCCCGAAGCCGGAAAATGCATCTTTAACCGGCACGACCCCGGAGACTACTGCGACAAGCAAGGCCGAAAATGCCACCAGGTCATAACGCCAGCGGCCCCAGATAAGGAACACAAAAACAAAGAAAAGCAGGATGAAGAGTATGTTTTGGTCTGTCATGGCCCTTACAGGGTTTTAATCCTGCCACCAGCCGAGCACGTCCTTACTGATTGACCACCTGGGTTCCTTCTTTTCGGCGCCTTTGCCGAGTATCCAGTAGTCGTAAGCTTGCTGGATTTCCCCGGTTGCTTTCTTGGCCGCGATCCAGCGGCCCAGCATGGCGGCAAAATCATGCTGGCCCTTGGCCACCGCGAAACCCAGTGGTATGTTCAGGACCGAGGACTTCGGCACTACCACGGTGTACTCAGGGTGCAGCAAGGTCCAGGCAGTGCCTATTTCAATTTCAACAATCAGTGCATCCATGGATTCATCTTCCTGCTCGAAAAATTCCTTGAATTGATGGATTTCCTGCCAGGTGATGTTCACACCGCTTAATGCCTGTTCTACCGCCGGGCGTATGTATCCTACCGGGCCCGGGTAGGCGATAGTCAGTTCACGATGTGCGAGTATACGTTCGATACTTGAAAAATCTTTTCTGCGGTAGTCCCTCACCACGGTACTGAGCTGTCCCTGCAGATAGGGGTCGGACAGATCCAGGTCCACCAGCATTCCGGTAGAGAGTTGCATCGTACCGACGATATCCACTTCATCACTGTTCACTTGCCCCTTAAGCGTTTCCCAGGTGGCCGGAACGAATTCCAGGGTCACGCCCAATTCCCTGGCCAGGATATTCAGCAACTCGACATCGAAACCGACCAGTTCGCCCAGGTTATTGGTAAAGGTAAAGGGAAAGCGGCCCGGAGCATAGCCGGCACGCAAGACACCACGGCTCATGATCCGGTCGAGCACAGAATAATTCTCCGGCAGATCCAGCTTGAATCGTGGCGGCAAGTCATTGCGGCTTTCAAAAACGGTGGTGTTCACGCCGGGCTCAATCAGGCTCATTCCCAGCATGACTTTGTCTTTGTGGTAAGTGGTATCAATGGTGGCGGCGAGGAATGCGCGAGTGCCGGCTACCGCCACCACCAGCAGCAGGATTGAAATAAGCAGGAACCGAATCAGCTTTCTGACGCTGATTTGCAGATGCCCGGTTAAGGCCGCTGTACCAATTACGCTGAATGCCAGTAAATTCATGGCCGATACCATGGTATCGAATTTGCCGTTGATAATGCCGGTTGGGAAATAAAGCTGGAACATGTCCTGTGGGATTTTCTGCATATCCAACAGGAATGGCAGAGCGGTCTGCGCCTTGGCAAAATAACTGGCCAGCCCGGCGATCAGAAAGCCGGGGTAGGCTGCCAGTTCCATTGGACTTCCGGTCAGCCACGCAGCAAATGGAATGAACAACAGAGAAAGTAATTTCCCGGTGTTGGGGAAATTGAATGTTACCGGTACGATCACTTCGCTGAGCGAGTCCGTATCGTCCGAATTCAACTGGTAGTCTGTGAAGAGCTTCCTGCTGGCATCAATCAGCATGGGCAGAATGATGAATACATTCTGGGTGAAAAATGCGGTCAGCAAGGCTTCTTTCGAATATTTGAAAACATTCCTGTAGGAAAATGGCGTCAGGGTGGAAATCAGTACGGGCAGCACCCACAGGGCCAGGTAGAGTGAAGCGACAATGTAGACGACAAAGTAAACCTGGAGACGGGCAAGCTCGTCCAGGGTCATGGTGCCGGCGGCAACCGCCACGATGGCGAAAACACCTATGGGTGTCAGGCCAACCATGAATCGCGTCACCCGGCCCAGGGCTTCAAGGAAAATGGTCATCGAATCAATAAACGTGGCTTTGCGTGGCATGCCGATCAGGGCGATGCCGACGGCTGAGCTGAAGATCACCACCGCCGGAATAACGGTATTGGCCATTGCATGAAATGGATTGGAGGGAATGTAGAGGTCAACCGGATTCATGGTTGCTACGGCTTCTTTCGAGTGGGCGCTGTAAAAGGCCGCATTGACGAAATCGGGGAAAGCCATGGGCATCACGGTGACGACCAGCAATGCGATTCCCCAAAACGCCAGCATCAAAAGACCACCCTTGATCGCCAGCTGGCGCGCGAGTGCAGAATCCAGCTGCCCGAGACCCGAAATGAGAGAAACGATCACATAGGGCAGAACCGTCATCTGCATCAGCCCGATCCAGACATCCGCGATTATCTGCAGGTCTGCGGCCTCCTCACCGAAGAACAGACCGGTAAATACACCCAGCACCAGTCCAGTGATGATGCGGAAGGTCAGGCTGGTTTTTTTCAGATAAGCAAATAATCCATTCATTGCAGGTATGTTGTTGAAGTCCGTATTTCCAATTATTAAGTGTCTCACAGAATTGTTCTTTTTTGCTATCAGCAGAACCGGTATGATCAGCCGGAACCTGATTCCAGGAAATGGGTCATAAATGAAATCTCTGAAACTACTGTTTTTCGTTGCCCTGTTGTTCAGCAGCACATCCATATTGTGCGCAGAAGCTAGAGGTGTCTTGAGCGAAGCCGTTGACCCCCGCCTGCAGCAGGGCCTGGAAAACCTGGTCCGCGAACTGGGCCTCGCGACCGCCGTGGAAGAAAAGAAGCTCTCGCTGGCGCTGGTAATAGTCACGGATCCGGCCAGGCCCCGCCTGGCGGAACTCAATGGCCACCAGATGGTGTACGCCGCCAGTCTTCCAAAAATTGCCATATTGCTCGGCGCAGCGGTGGCAATTCATGAAGGCAGGCTGAAGATGGATGCAAAACTGCATAAAGATCTGAATGACATGATTCGCCATTCCTGCAACGCCTGTGCCACCCGTGTGCTCGCCCGCGTGGGGCGCGAAGAACTCATCGAAACCCTGCAATCGCCGGAATACCGGTTTTATGACCAGCGCGGAGCAGGAGGCTTGTGGGTAGGAAAAGACTATGGCCCCGGTTCTGCGTATAAACGTGACCCACTGGCGGGGCTTTCCCACGGCGCAACCGCTTTCCAGGCGGCGCGATTCTACTACAAACTTCAAACGGGAACGCTGGTCACCCCGGAACTATCCAAAATGATGCTCGACACCCTGTCACGGCCCGGTATTTCACATAAATTCGTGAAAGGGCTAAAGGCCTGGGACAGGCTGGAGATCTACCGGAAATCAGGTACCTGGGAAACTTTTCATGCAGACAGCGCCCTGGTCCGCTACGGGGGACACGCCTACATCATGGTTGCCCTGGCGCACAGCTCTGAAGGATCAGACTGGCTGGAGAAACTGGCCGCCCCACTGCACAGACTCGCCATTGCTGAGAGTTGGCGCGCAGTCAAGGCCGCTCAAAAGATTACTCCGCCGGTGAATCCGGATCCCTAGTGTTCTGCTTGATCAGGCGATGCACCTCGGTGCCCAGGGTCTGGTGCTCCACTGCTGAGTTCTTGCGCAACACGTTGGAGATTACAATGGCGATGTAGTGCAGCTTGACGCCATCGATTTCCTGCTCAATGATCGCCACCGAGTTCATGAAGTTCCTCACATTGCCGGCATATGCTTTACATACAAAGCCTTCTTCTTCCTTGCACTTGTACCAGGAGCCCGATTTAAAATACACCGCAGCATCTTTCAATTCCGGTGAAGACGCATAACGGATACGCCGCTCGGTCATGTAAAGCAGTCTTTTGAACTGGCGGCTGCTCCACTCATCCACCAGCCTGCCTTCTTCCATCATCAACACGAATTCCATCAGGGTGCGGGCGGTTGCGTAGCTGTTGCCGCCACCGTTCACGTTTTTCTTACCCTGGGCGGTAAAAAAACTCCCCTGGCGGATTTGATCCAGCGGCAAGCCGTTGCGGGTCACCGGCTCCCAGAAGGTAGCCTGGAACAACTTTGTCAGTTCAGCACGCGGCGTTTCAGCAAAGAAACGATGGAGTTCTTCTTCGGACACCGGATATTCCTTGCCATAGTGTTTCAACAGCATGGCATCGCGCATCACCATGGCCGCGGCGGAATTTGAGCTGACGGACAGCATCCAGTCCAGGTATTCCCACAGGGAACCCTGGTCACCATCCTGCACGGGACGGCGGACCAGCGTCCGGTCCTCTACGTTGAATATCCGGATCGTATGGTGATCGTGGTGAGCGAAGTTGTCCGCGGTCATGATGGTATCGTGCAATACAGCCTGCCTGCGCTCGAGGTCGTCCGGCCAGGTATCGGCCAGCGCCTGGAACAAGCCAAGGGCGACCAGCAGCTTGCCGACGCTGCCGACATTTTGCTGGTAGTCGCCGCGGTGTTCGGCGTAGCGGGGATTATCCAGGTCCGTCAGGTCGAGTACCGCAATACCGTACCGGTCGGCACTTTCACCCAACAGCGCCTCGATTTGTGCGGTAAAAGCCGGGTCCACCTTCGGCAGGGTGAGGTTCGGATGGCCCAGCAGCCTCAGGTCTACCTGTTCGGTCGTCAGCAGGGCGCCCGGTGGCTGAGTGCCACCAATGGCCAGTCCTTCGTTGGCCAGGCGTGCGCCCTCAACCCGGCGGATGCCGGTCTCTTCATAACCATCCAGCGGGTAGGCGAAGGCCGTGGCTGAGAAGCCCAGTACACTGATGATGGCCAATGCAGACAGAACTTTAGCGATAGTTTTCATGATCCAGGTACTCCATTCATGTCCACGGTGACCGATTTCGTATCCTGCAACTGTGCTTCCATCTGGTGCAGGTAACTGATGCCGCCAGCCATCTTGCTGTCCAGGAACGGCCGCAGTTGAAACAATCTCAGGTCACCGTTCAGAAATCCGAACTCGACGTCGGCGGGCGCCGAATTCCCCTCGTCATCGGTGATGGGCGGAAACTTTTCCGGAAGATGCTTCGCGAAATCGATCACTTGAACGATCTCGGCCGGCTGAAGCACCGTGTCACTGCCGCTGCTGGGCAGAAATTCAAGGCCGCCTGCCGGGTCGGGAACTCTGCGCCACGGGGCTGTCGCGGTTGCCAGCACCCGGACGGAAGAACCATCCAGCGCAATGCGAAGGGATTCCGCGGCCTGGCCGTCCACGGCGCCCCCCAGTCCCTCGTTGACCGCAACCGAAACGACTGCCCGGTCGCCGGTATCTATATCCTGCGTCACCAGCACGCCGGATTTATCCGAAGCAACGGATTCAAGCAGCAATATGGATGTATAGACGTGCTCAGGCTGTGACATGTGAGACTGGCGCCAGGCGAATGCCCGCGCGGTGAACGGCGATGCCCAGACTTCAGTGATGCCTTGCAGCAGGTTTTCAAAGCCCACCACGTTGGGCAGGGTCAGGTTCAGGCCCGCGCCCGTGAATCCGGCGAGGTCCTCGACATTCGTGTCCGAGCGTACAAAAACGCCCGGTGGATTTTCCGAACCGAAGGTCTCTTCCAGGGCAGCGCGAAGCCTTTCCTGGAATTCGGGGCTTAGCCGGGTGTTGATGATGATGTCGTATAGCTCCGCCCGGAACAGCTCGGCCTTTTCGGCATGTTCCGGGCTGCCCACCGGGATCAGGGCCAGTTCCCGGTAATTCTGCACCATCCAATCGAACACCGTGCCTTCACCGCCAGCGT
>JAIVWI010000152.1:0-7504 GCA_048636595.1 Oceanospirillum sp.
CCGTTGACGATATTCAACACACCGGCTGGAAGTAAATCGCCAATCGCTTCCATCAGGAAAAGGATGGAAACGGGTGTCTGTTCCGCAGGTTTAAGCACCACGCAGTTTCCGGCTGCCAATGCCGGCGCCAGTTTCCACGTCGCCATCAGAATCGGGAAGTTCCACGGGATAATCTGACCCACCACGCCCAGTGGCTCGTGGACTTCCATCGAGACAGTGCCCGCGTCCAGATCAGTCACCTGCCCCGTTTCGGCACGAATAACACTGCCGAAATAACGAAAATGATCAACCGCCAGGGGGATATCGGCCGCCATGGTTTCCCTGATCGCCTTACCGTTGTCCCAGGCCTCCACCAGGGCCAGGTTTTCCAGGTTTTCCTCAATACGGGCGGCGATCTGGAACAAAATATTACTGCGCTCGGTTGCTGAAGTTTTACCCCAGGCATCAGCCGCCTTCCAGGCAGCTTTGACGGCCAGGTCAATATCTTTGCTGTTGGATTTCGGTACCCTGGCGATGAGCTTTCCATCAACGGGGGAAGGGTTATCAAAATATTCCCCGTCAACCGGGGCTACCCATTCTCCCCCAATGTAATTTTCGTATTGCTCCTTGAATGCAGGCTTTTGATATGACATGACAAACTCCAATAATTAAGTGATTTCAAATGTAACGTGATTGCAAGTATTTAAATACCGCCCTCAATCCCAGCGCCTCACCGCCCTGCGGCCGCCCCGGGCCGTCAGCCTGGTTCCAGGCAAAAGTATCGATGTGTACCCACGGAATTTCTGCTTCGACAAAATGCTCCAGGAACAGGGCGGCCGTGATGCAGCCACCGAATGAAGTCTTGCCGGTATTGTTCAGATCAGCGATCGGGCTCTCGATCAGCTTCCGGTAGGGCTGGTACAGGGGCATCGCCCACATCGGATCTTCGACTTCGTCTCCGGCATCCTGGATGGCGCGCGCGACTTCAATGTGATTACTGAACAGCGGCGTCAATTCAGTACCCATCGCAATCCGTGCTGCGCCGGTCAGGGTGGCAAAATCAATCACCAGGTCAGGCAACTGCTCGCTGGCATAGGCCAGGGCATCGGAGAGAACGACCCTTCCCTCCGCATCGGTGTTACCAATTTCGACGGACAGGCCTTTGCGTGTTTCGATCACGTCCCCTGGCCGGTAGGCGTTACCGGCCACCGAATTCTCAACCGCAGGAATCAGCAACAAGAGGCGTACCGGCAATTTGTGTTGCATCACCAGCCTGGCAAGCGCCAGTGCATGGGCCCCGCCGCCCATGTCTTTTTTCATATGCGCCATGCCGGTGGCGGACTTCAGATCGAGTCCGCCGGTATCGAAACAAACGCCTTTGCCCACCAGCGCCAACAAGGGGGCCGCCTCATCGCCCCAGGTCATTTTTATCAGCCTGGGCTCACGGTCCGATGCACGGCCCACAGCATGAATGGCGGGATAGTTACGGGTCAGAAGGTCCTGGCCCACGATCGTATTGCAATCGGCGTCATAAAGGTCAGCCTGGCCGGTCACGGCATCGGCCAGTTCTTGCGGGCCCATATGCTCGGTCGGTGTGTTGACCAGGTCACGGACCAGGCACTGTGCATCGCACAGGGCACGGACTTCGGCATCAATATCTTCGTCAAGCAACAGTTCTGCCTGCGGTTTATTGTTCTTCTTGTAGCGGTCAAAACAGTAAGCCGCCAGGCCCCAACCGAGGCTGGCCTGCAAACGCTGCTCCTGGTCCCAGTCACACTGGAGCCGGTAAATACCTTCCGGCAATTTTGCAGGCAGCGCTGCAAGCTGGGTCAACCAGCCGCCTTTTTGCATCCCGAATACACAGGAAGGGGCACCTTCTCCTTCGCCCGGCATGGTGCAAAACTGCCCTGCCCTGGCCATGAATCCGGAAACTTCCACCCACTGGCGATAGCTTTGCGGCAGCGCCTGCCGCCAGTGTTCGAAATCGCTTTTTTTCAGGGGAATGAGCGTTATAACGGTTTTTGAGGAACTATCTCGGGATACAGACTGGTAAGCCACGGTGACTCCGCTTGAATGATTAAACAATATGAGGATAAATCAGTTTACCCGGGAGCGGTACCTCTGAACCCGTAATTATCACCTTGAAGGAGTACTAATCAATCCGGGCCCTGTAATCCCCGCCATTTCTGTGAATATGCAGGTAAAAGCTCCCCCTGACAGTGACAACGGCCTCCTGGAAATCAGCCAGGTCGCTAATGCCCTGGCGGTTCACGCCGGTAATGATGTCACCCGGGCGCAGGCCGTTGCGGGCCAGTTGGCTGCCGGACTCCAGGGCTGAAAGCAGCACGCCCTTGATCCGGTCAGACCTCAATTTTATCGGCAGTTCCTCAAAGGTTGCGCCCCTCAGCCGGCTATCGATAGCTCCACCATCGAGTTCCTTCAGGGCTTCGGCGTTGAGCCTGGCCTGCATTTTCTCCTGGTTCCGGAAAAACTCCAGGGTAATGGATTCACCCAGGGGCAGTTGACCCTCGATGTTATGAAACTCCCTCGCATTATTCACCGGATAACCGGCAATTACCGTGATCACATCGCCGGCCTGGATACCGGCCCGTTCAGCCGCAGATCGCCCAACCACTTCCGCCACCAGCGCGCCCTTGCCATTTTCCAGACCGAAAGCGCCTGCCAGCTCGGCGGTCAAATCCTGGACATAGATGCCGAGTGTGCCGCGGCGAACCTCACCAAACCTTACAAGTTGATCCATCACGTACTTCGCCATGGCGGATGGAATGGCAAATCCAATACCCACATTGCCACCGCTTGGCGTAAATATCGCGCTGTTTATTCCCACCAGTTCGCCCCGCAGATTGATCAGCGCACCGCCTGAATTTCCCGGGTTGATCGAGGCGTCGGTCTGGATGAAATTCTGGAACTCAAGCCCGCGAAACCCGGCCCGGCCCAGTGCGCTGACGATTCCGGAAGTCACCGTCTGGCCCAGCCCGAAGGGGTTACCCACTGCGACCACGAAATCTCCGACTCGCAATTGATTGGAATCTGCCAGCGGCAGCGCCCGGAGATTGTCGGCCGGAATCCTGATCATCGCCAGGTCGGTATCGGGGTCGGATCCAATGACTTCTGCTTCAAAGCTCCTGCCGTCAGCCAGCGTCACCGAAATCTCGGTCGCTCCCGCAATGACATGATTATTGGTCAGGACGTAGCCCTGCTCCGCATCGACCACCACGCCGGAACCCAGGCTTTGAGAGACCCGTTCGCGGGGCGCGTCCGGCACATTGAAAAAACGCCGGAAGAACGGATCGTCCAGCAGGGGGCTGCGAATACGCACCCGGGTTTGCGTGTGAATATTCACTACAGATGGTATGACGCGCTCCAGAACAGGAGCCAGGGTTGGCAAAGGTTCACCTTCAACAGCGACGGGTAACGCCCCCGGCACCCCTTCCGCCGGAACGAGTATCCCTGCCAGCCCCAAAATCACCAAGACCAACTTGAAAAATTGCTGCACAAGCACTCCAAAATAAATGAACGATTATTTGACCGGAATCCCCACAGTTGGTTCTGACCGGCCGCGAATCATGATATCAGCACCTCATTCGGCCGAAAACTTGCCATTTCATCAAAAACCGGATATATAGCCTTAAAAGAAAGAGATTGGCACTATATCTTGAGTCTGAACCGTATATTGCAGAGTGAGAGGGACATGGACCTGCAACAACAAGTGTTACGGACTGACGTAGCGGGAATGCCGTTGGAATGGATCGGTTACCAGGAGGCGGTTCGCCTGATCTCCCTGGAACAGGTCTGCTATTCGCTGGGCAGGACGTTGTACTGCATTCATGGCGGCATCAATGCCATCAGTGGCAAGCAAAGCGTGGTCGAAGTCAATGCCATCATTGCCAGCTATGGTCACCATTCCCACGCCCACCTGTTCTCGGCAACCTACACTCCGCCCCTGAGCAACAAGGCGCTTTTTCGTCGCGACCAGTCCTTGTGCCTGTATTGTGGTGAGCAATTCCCGAACTTCATGCTGTCGCGGGACCATGTAAAACCGCTGAGTCAGGGTGGCTCAGATAGCTGGGTCAACGTAGTCACCGCGTGCAAGCGCTGCAATAACCACAAGGCTGCCCTCACACCCGAGCAGGCCGGAATGGAATTGCTGGCCATCCCGTTCACACCCACGCACGCCGAATATGTCTACCTGCAGGGTCGCGGTATCCTGGCTGACCAAATGGAGTTTCTGCTGGCGCACTTCCCCCGCAAAAGCGTGCTGCGCCAACGGGTCGAGCAGGGAGTGGACTTGCTGAACTGATGTAAGAGGTCGCTTGCGGCCGACAGGCTCTGGGATGGTCGGCCCCAAGGGACCTCTTACAATTTGGGTCGGACCCAAGCGACCTCTTACAGTTAGCTTCTCAGGCAACGCTGCCGCAGCATGCCGCCGAAGTCCAGTTCATCGAACAGACGGTTAAGCCGGGCTTCATCTACCGCTTTGCGCCTCACTTCCGGCGCCGCCAGGGCGGACTCCACGGCGGTCACAACCCCCGTCAGTTTCCTCGCCAGATCAGCCGCATCCCGGTTATCCGCCAGTTTTTTCTGCAGCGATTTTGCACCCCTTATTTTCAGGTACTGCACTTCATCGAGCCGGTCATACAGACTGTCGAGATCTCCGAAGTGTCCGAGCAAGGCAGAGGCAGACTTGGGCCCGACCCCGGGAACACCCGGAATGTTGTCCACGGAATCACCCGTCAGCGCCAGGTAATCGGCCATCTGTTCGGGCATGACGCCGAATTTCTCAGTCAACTGGCTGGCGTTGAGCTTTCGATTGCGTGAGTAATCCCACCAGTGATCATTCTCACCGATCACTTGCGCCAGGTCCTTGTCACTGGTCACTACGCAAATGGAGTGTCCGCGTGCCTGCCAGTAGGCCGCCAGCGTGCCGATCAGATCATCAGCCTCGTACCGGGGATCAGCAAAACACTGAAGCCCCATGGCCTCGGCAACGGACCGTGCCCACTCGAACTGACGTTTCAGTTCAATCGGCGCCGGCTCACGATTGGCTTTGTACTCCGGATAAATTTCGTTCCGGTAGCTGGTCGTCAGGGACTCATCGAAGGCAACGGCGACATGCTCGGCCGTGGTTTGTTCAAGCAGACTGCAGAGAAATCCTGAAAATCCGTAGACGGCGTTGGTGGGCTCACCCGCCACGTTGACGAATTCGTCCGACATGGAAAACCATGCCCGAAAGATGTAAATGCTGGCATCGACAAGGTAAACAGGTGCAAGACTCACTGAGCGGCCTCAATTTCCCGTTTCATTTTCCGCATTTCCGGCGTTTCGATTGAATCCCCGGGATCCAGTGGCGTCTTCATCACTTTCACCGGCTGCTCATCACCCGGGTTGGCAAAATAATAGACCTCTTCACCCTTGACCGTACCAAAAGCGGGCCGGTCAAATTCATCAAGTGCAATGGCCAGTGGAATGACTTTGACGACATTAGTGCCATTGGCATCCAGTTCGAGTCGTATTATGCGCTGCGGCTGAAAGCCATTCTGGATCATGATCAGGTTACCCTTGTTGTAGAACAAACCTGAAATTGCACCGAGGTTCAGATTTTCCGGACCGGTCAGCATGGCGGACGTCTGCTGCACAGGGTCCACCACCATGATGCCCATGGCGCTGTCTGCAATATACAGTTTGCCACTATCGGGCGAGACAGCTATATCACGCAAGCCGACGAGGTCTTTGTTTCCGACAAATGCAGTCAGCTGTTCACCCTTCGCGGTCTTGCGAAAAACAACCGGCTGGGCCAGGTCGGCGACGTATATGTCACCATCACCTGATACCGCGATTGGCCCCAGTTCGTGAGTCTGACCATCCGACGGCATATTGTAACGGCCCTTTAATTCCAGCGTCTCGAGATCAAATTCAAACAAGGCTCCAAGCCCCTTATCGGAGGCCTGGTATGCGGAAAAAGCCGGGACAGCGGCGCTGGATACCCACAGGCGATTGTTCTCGTTGTCAGCAAAGAGTCCCCGGATGGCCCACAGGCCATTTTCATCATTGGCCCTGATCAGAACTTTTGTTGAACCGTCTTGCGATACCGCAAGCACGGTACCGTCATTTTCGGTTCCCACCAGGAAACTTTCCCGGCTTTCATCCCAGCTGATGGCGGCCGGGCTGGAGAATTCAGCAGGCAGTGTGAAAACTACGTCCCCCCTGCCATTTGGCACCCCGGCCTCGATCATGAGGTCGTTCAGGTACGTCCAGACTTCGGTACTCCGGATACTCTCGGTGTCCGGGTTTTTGCTGAGATCATTGGAGAAGCCCTGCTGCTGCATTTGCAAAAGGAAGTGATAGGCTGTCGTGGGCCTGCCCACCAGCGCGCAGGCAGCAATAATATTTTCCATGTAGCTGGGTTCATAAGGCCGCAATTCATGTAACTTCATATTGGCGGCATAAAAACGCACGTATTTGCCGTCTGCGTAAGACTGCCGGGAGTTTTCCTCGAGCTCGGCGACACTTTGGATTTTTTTTGCCTTCGAAGAGGTGCTCGAACCGGTTTGTGCATCCTTTGGGTTCACCTGTGCAGGTTCCGGTGACTGCTGTGCCTGCAACGAAAATGTCAGCAACAGGGTGGACAATGCAGCGAAAAAGCTGACAACATTTATTCTTGACATGGTTTTTCCTCAGAAGCCCTGTTCATGGGCATTGGCTCTCTTTGAGCGGGTGCACTGGAAATGGTTCAATGATGATTTCTGGTTAAACCAGCGTTCACACAGCTACAATCTGTCAATTCTACCAAATCCACAGGAAATGAATCCATGAACAATGACATCACACGCTACGCGGGAAGATACCTGAGCCTGCTGGAGCGGGACGGTTGGGAGTTTGCCAGCAGGAGCAACGCCAGCGGTGTTGTCGTCCTGGTGCCGGTCACCGGCCAGGGGGAAATTGTGCTGGTGGAACAATTCCGCAAACCCGTCGGCAAAAACGTCATCGAACTGCCGGCCGGACTGGTGGGCGATCACGAAGATCCGGATGAGTCCGTGCTGAGCGCCGCCCGGCGGGAGCTGGAGGAAGAAACAGGATTTGCGGCGGAACAACTGGAATTGCTGATGGAGTGTCCAAGTTCAGCCGGGATGAGTGACGAAATCGTGTCTTTTGTGTTGGCCGGGGGGCTACGCCGGGTCGGCCCCGGTGGCGGCGATGACAGTGAGGATATCCAGGTACATATCATCCCCCTCAAGGAGGTTGATCAATGGCTGCGGGAACAGCAGGTGGCAGGCAAATCCATGGATCCCAAGATCTACGCGGCGCTCTACTGGTTGTCGGAGCGAGATTTCAGTGGAGAAGTGCCTTCACTTGAGCTGTAAGAGGTCGCTCGCCTACAGGGATGTAGGTGAGGGGCGTGAGCATATGTCCATGGACGGACGGTAGTAGAGCAATGCAGGAGCAATTGCCGAGGACGCGGAAGCTTTGCGGCCGACCGCTCCCCGTCATTCCGGAGTTGCGCAGC
>JAIVWI010000153.1:0-7481 GCA_048636595.1 Oceanospirillum sp.
CGCGCCAAGGGTCAGGCTTCGAATGCGATTGCGAAGCTTGCCGAACTCGGAGCGAAACAGGCTCGGGTTGTTCGTGACGGCGAAGAGATTTTGGTGGAGCCGATCGACCTCGTGCCTGGTGACACCATCGTGGTGCTCCCCGGCGAGAAAATTCCAGCGGACGGTGTAGTAACGTCTGGCCGTTCCAGTGTCGATGAGTCGATGCTCACTGGTGAGAGCGTTGCGGTGACCCGGGAACCGGGCGCAGATGTTTTTGCTGCAACGGTGAATCAGCAAGGCCGGCTCGAGATCGAGGTGAAGGAGGTCGGACCGAACACCGCCCTCAGCCAGATCATGAAGCTGGTTGCTGATGCGCAAGCTACCAAAGCGCCGGTGCAACGGCTCGCAGACCAGATCTCGGGCGTCTTCGTACCCGTTGTCATTGTAATCGCACTCGCTGTCGCAGTGACCTGGCTTCTCGTTTCAGGAGACGTCACCACGGCGGTGCGCAACGGTGTCGCCGTGCTCATCATTGCCTGCCCCTGCGCTCTGGGTCTTGCAACGCCTACGGCGATCATGGTGGGCTCAGGCCGGGGCGCCGAAATGGGGGTGCTGTTCAAGAATGCCGAGGTGTTCGAACGCGCGAAGGGTGTGGACACTGTTGTCTTCGACAAGACCGGAACCTTAACCCGGGGTGCAATGACGCTGGTCGATGTCGTGACCGAAGGAGATCGTACTGAGTTCCTGAGGATGGCAGGAACGCTCGAGTCCGGTTCCGAGCACCCAATCGGTAAGGCGGTTGTCCTCGGCGCGGAAGAAGAAGACATTGAACTGGGCGTAGTCGTGGATTTTGAATCCATCCAGGGCAAGGGCGCTCGCGGCACCGTGGACGGAACAGCCGTCGTCGTGGGGAAACCCGGGTTGTTCTCCGAATCCGGTTTCGCCGGGATCGAGCGCTGGGCGGACACGTTCAATCAGATCTCCAGCAAGGGAAACACGACATTCCTGGTCGGCTGGGACAAGCAGGTACGTGGTGTTCTGAGCGTTGCCGACACGGTGCGCCCGACCTCCGCACAAGCCATCAGTGATCTCATCGAGCAGGGAATCTCGGTGGTGATGCTTACCGGAGACTCACGTCGCACCGCAAATGCGATCGCCGCAATGATCGGCATCGAGGAGATTGTTGCCGAGGTTCTGCCTGGAGAGAAGTCCGCGGTTGTGTCTCAGATGCAAGCCAACGGTCAGGTCGTTGCCTTCGTCGGCGACGGTATCAACGACGCACCGGCCCTCACCATTGCCGATCTCGGCATGGCCGTGGGATCGGGCACGGATGTGGCGATGGAAGCCGGCGACATAGTGCTTATGTCTGGCGACCCTGTGACCTCTGTCACGGCGATCAGGCTTGCCCGCAAGACATTTACCACAATCCGCCAGAACCTGTTCTGGGCTTTCGCCTACAACGCGGCAGCGATTCCGCTTGCAGCCCTCGGGTTCCTCAACCCGATGATCGCCGCAGCAGCAATGGCATTCTCATCCGTATCAGTGGTGACCAACTCGGTACGCCTGCGGAACTTCACGTAAACGGAAGCGCTAATCCATTCCAATGATCAAGCCCCAAAGAAAATGTTCAGGGAAATGCCCCGGTGCTCTGGTGGCAGTCCTGGTTACGGTCTGTGCCCTGCCTGCATTTGCTGTTTCTCAGGAAACCCAACTAGCCAGCGCACCTTACCGGGCCGATAGTGGAAGCGTCCTGATTCATTGCGGTGCACTTATTGATGGCCGGTCTGACGAAGTGTTGAATAACGTGTCCGTGCTGATCGAAGAAGGGCGGTTCAGCAGGATTGCTACTCAGATTGAATCGCCACCGGGTGTCGAGGTTCTGGACCTGGCTGAATATACCTGCCTGCCTGGCTTGATCGATATGCATACCCACATGCTGGAAAGCTTTGAAGAACTGGTCGACCTGACCTTGTATTACGGTTATACGCACGAAGACAACATGAAAGCCGGCCGCAAATATTCGCAACTCTCCATCGACGCTGGTTTTACTACCGTGCGAAGTCTCGGAAATTATTATGGCTGGGTGGATCGCGACCTGCGGGATGAGATTAATCGGGGTGATACGGTGGGCCCACGCTTACAGGCATCAGGTTTCTACCTGACGATTCCTGGTGGCGGCGGTGACCTGCTGGAAACCGGCGGCAGCGAGGATGTGATTCCGGCGCATCTCCGGATGGGTGTCTCGCGCTCTGTCGATGAGTTCAGGGAGCATGCACAGGCAGCGGTTGACGGGGGAGCGGATGTGATCAAAGTGATCGCATCGGGTGCGGTGCTGGCCTATGGCGGCGTACCCGGGGAAGCCGAGATGAGCTTTGAGGAAATTGCGGTGGTGGTGGAAGTGGCGCACGCAGCAGGACTGAAAGTGGCGGCGCATGCGCATGGCGCTCAGTCCATCAAGGATGCGATCCGGGCGGGTGCGGACACCATTGAGCACGCGACCTACATCGATGATGAGGGTATTGCGCTGGCGATTGAACATGATGTTGTGCTCATTATGGACATCGGCGCCGGCGACTGGATGATCGAGCAGGGTCGCAAACAGGGCTGGGTGGAGGAATTTCTCCGCAAAACCATCGAAACCACCCAGGTGCAGCGCGAGAGCTTCAAACGGGCGCATGAAGCCGGTGCAACGATCGCATTCGGCACCGATGTAGCAATTTTCCCCCATGGCATGAACGGAATCCAGTTTGCCTACATGGTGGAGTGGGGCATGACGCCGATGGAAACCATCCAGGCTGCAACTTCAGTAGCAGCACACTACATGGGCTGGGAAGACCGCGTTGGCGCCATCGAAACCGGCCTGCTGGCTGACCTGGTAGCGGTGAAGGGCAATCCGCTGGATGATATTTCGATACTGGAAGACATCGAAGTGGTAGTGAAGGGCGGATTGGTGTTCAAAGCGCCGGCAGGAAAAACGCGTTAGTTTGTTGGGATTGCAGGAGTACAATGATACCTTCCGGTTTTATGAAGCGATTCCAGAGTCGGGATGGCTTGACCGGAACAAGAACATGAACCTGAACCATTCGGAATTTATCGATCATGAGCACATCAATTGTCCTGACTGTCGTCAGTAAAGACCACCCGGGAATCGTAGAAACCCTGTCCGAAATGCTGGCGGAACATGAGGGTAACTGGACAGAAAGCAGCATGCTGTCATTGGCCGGGCAGTTTGCCGGCATTCTGCTCGCCAGCGTCCCTGACCGGCAGGTTGAGGCATTTATCGAAGGCCTGGCCGGCTTGGAGTCAAAAGGCATGCAGGTAGTTGCCAAACGTGCGGTTGCGGCGACAGGGCCGGCTGCCGAACGGGAATTTACACTGGATCTTGTGGGGCAGGACCGGCCAGGCATCGTGCACGACATCACGCGGATTCTGGCCAAGCACCAGGTTAACGTCCAGGAACTGGAAACCCATTGCCAGAGCGCATCCATGTCCGGCGAAAGCCTGTTCCTGGCGCATGCGCGCCTGTTGATTCCTGCCGATGCTCCCATCGAGAACATCCAGGACGAACTCGAGGATCTGGCCAATGAATTAATGGTCGATATCAAGCTGGAAGAATGATGCTCACGCCTATCCATCGGGGCGTGCTGACTGGCGATTTGTAAGAGGTCCCTTGGGGCCGAAAGCCCTGGAAAGGTCGCCCGCAAGCAGGCTCTTACATTAGTAATAGATCAAGAATAGGAACATAAATACAAACATGCGCCCCAGCCTGAACATCATCAGCGATGAGCTGATCAAAAAAATCGTCGATGAGGCGAAACGGATCCTGGCCGAAACCGGTATGGATATTCGTGGCTCCAGTCTTCGTCAGCGTCTGCTGGATCACGGCCTGAAAACGGACGCCAGCGGCGAACGTATCCTGTTCCCAGCTGATGTCGTGGAGCGTGCGATCGAGACTGCTCCGGAGTCTTTCACGCTTTATGACCGGGACGGTAATCCGCACGCAGAGCTTGGTGGATACAATGTGAATTTCGTACCGGGTTCCAGCGGCCTGAAAATTCTCGACCACCGGACTGACGAAATCCGGCTGGCCAATTCGACCGATTATATTGAGTATGTACGCCTGGCGGACGGCCTGGAACACATCGGCTACCTGGCCACTGCTTTTTCCACCAATAAAGACATCGAACCCCAGGTCTCTGACGCCTGGCGTTTGTACATGTCATTGATCACCTCCAAACGATCCATAGTCACCGGTGCATTCAGCGAACATGGTGTGCAACGGATGGCCGATATGCTGAGGCTCTTCCGCAGTGATGAGCAGGAGATGACCGGCAAGCCGCAGTCGATTTTCACCATCACCGCCACCGGAAATTTTCGCTACGGTGACGACTCCTGCCAGAACCTGCTGGACTGTGTCGAGGCAGGCATACCCATCGAGGTGGTGCCGGTCACACTGATGGGGCTGATCGCGCCGGTCACGCTGGTGGGTGCGCTGGTTTTCCACTGCGTTGATGTACTGACCGGCCTGACCATGGCCCAGATCATCCGGCCCGGCCACCCGGTCGTGTTCGGCGGAGCACCGGCAACTTTTCACATGAAGGCCGCCTCCTCGCCGATGGCGGCCATCGAGGCGCTGCGTCTGGATGTCGCCTATGTGGCGATTGCCAAATCGCTGGGACTGCCTTCGCAAGCCTACATGGCCCTGAGTGACAGCAAAGTCCTCGACGCACAGGCGGGCGGCGAGACTTTCAGCAGCGCCCTTTTGGCTGCACTTGCGGGTGTGAACACGGTGGCCGGTCCCGGCATGCTGGATTTTGTTTTGACATTCAGCCTGCCCAAGCTCGTGCTGGATAATGAATTCTGTGGCCAGGCCTTGCATTTCGTGCGCGAGACCGGGGTTCTTGATGACCTGCCAACGGCCGGGCTGATCGAAGAACTAATGAAGGAAGATCACCTGATAACGGCGCCCCACACGCTCGAGTACTGGCCAAAGGAACTTTACATGACGGACCCGGTTCTTGACCGTTTGAATCGCGATAGCTGGGTCGAGGGCGGGTCGGTTGAGCTGAATGAGCGGGCCCGTGAGCAGGTCGAACTAAGGCTGGCAAACTACACGCCGTTTGAAACCGACCCCGCGATTGACGCGGAGATGAGGCGGCTGGTGAAAGACGGCTTTGAGTCCCAGGAAAAGCTGCCCGATTTACCACCTCCGCCCGAACCAAAGGCGGCTGTTGCTCCCCGCAGGCGCAGAAATCGCCGCCGCCGTATGTAAGAGCGTGCTTGCGCGCGAATGTAAGAGGCCCCTTGGGGCCGAATATTGAATGCATCGTTCGCGCGCAAGCACGCTCTTACAAGTTGGTTCCAACGCCGGATTAGCGGATATACCCCAGTTTTTCGAGCGTGATCAGGATGCGGTGCGCCGCCAGGTCAGGGCTCAGATCCTTTGTGTCGATCACGATTTCCGCTTTCTCCGGGACTTCGTACGGATCGTCGATGCCGGTGAACCCCTTGATGATGCCTGCGCGGGCCTTGGCATATAGCCCCTTGCGGTCACGGGATTCACAGACTTCAATGGAGGTTGAGACGTGGACTTCCAGGAAGCCGCCCAGCGGGCTGATCATTTCCCTGACCTGGCGCCGGGTGTCCGTGTAGGGTGCGATCGGTGCACAAATGGCAATGCCGCGGTTCTTGGTAATTTCGCTGGCGACAAAACCGATGCGCTGGATATTCAGGTCGCGGTGCTCCCTGGAAAAACCCAGTTCGCTGGACAGGTTCTTGCGCACGATATCGCCATCGAGCAGGGTAACGGGCCGTGAACCGTCCTCGAGCAGTTTGACCATCAGGGCATTGGCTACCGTGGATTTACCCGAACCGGACAGGCCGGTAAAAAACACCGTAAAACCCTGCTTGTCTTTGGGCGGATAGGCCCGCCTCAATTCTTCCACCACCTTCGGGTAGGAAACCCATTTCGGGATTTCCAGGCCTTCATTCAGACGGCGGCGGAACTCCGTGCCGGACAGGCTCATCACCTTGTCGCCCGGATCCGTTTCATCGTCAAACAGGTATTCCGCCTTGTTTTCCACGTAGACCATCGTCTTGAACGGCACCATCGTGATGTCGAGTTCCTCTTCGTGTTGCAGATAGAGATCCTGTGCCTCAAAGGGGCCGTAGAACGGTTCACCGTTGCGATCATTGCCCGGTCCGGCATGGTCGCGGCCAACGATGAAATGCGTGCAGCCATAGTTCTTGCGAATGATGGCGTGCCACAGGGCTTCGCGGGGCCCGGCCAGACGCATGGCAAGGTTGAGCAGGCTCAGCGTGGTGGTCTGTTCCGGGTATTGTTCCAATATGTGCTCGTAGCAGCGGACACGCGTGAAGTGCTCTATATCGCCGGGTTTGGTCATGCCAACCACCGGCTGGATCAGTAGATTAGCCTCGACTTCGCGCGCCACGCGGAAAGTCAGTTCCCGGTGTGCGCGGTGCAGTGGGTTGCGGGTCTGGAAGGCGACTACCTTGCGCCAGCCCAGCTTGCGGAAGCGGCCGCGCAGTTCTGATGGGGTGTCCCTGAGTAATTTGAAATCATAGAATGTCGGGGGTTCGACTCCGTCAATTTTGCCGCCGAGATAAACCGGTCCAGCCTTATGCAACAGGTAGTTGACGCCCGGATGGCTGTCGTCTGTAGTGCCGAAAACCCGCTGTGCTTCGCTTTGTTTATCCGGCTGCCAGATGTCGGAGACTTTCAGGGTCGCGATCAGCACACCCTCGACGTCACGCAGGGCGATGGTGTCACCCTCGGAAACACCCCCGGCGAACTCTTCGCTGACATCCAGCGTGATCGGTATGGGCCACAAGACGCCGCTTTCCAGGCGCATCTCGTCACAGACTTTTTCATAGTCCGCCTGCCCCAGGAAACCTTCCAGGGGAGAGAATGCGCCATTCAGCAGCAGGTCAAGATCGCACAGTTGGCGTGGCGAAAGATCCCATGACGGGTAGTCACTCGCTCGAAGTTTTTCCTCGTCGGCTTTATGTTCTGCAAGGTAGAGATCCTTAAGTTCACCACCGTGTGCCTGTTTGAAAGCGCCCATGTGTTTTCCTTGAATTTGTTTGTGGCTAATATGTGTTGCTTGTTGCCCAAAATCAAATCTGTTTTGGAATAACAACAGTCGATAGAGTTATTAAACGCTGCTCTTCAAGCTCAGGTGTCTACATAGTCGAAGCGGCCCGTGAAATGCCTCAGTGCTTTTGGCTCGCGAATGAATTTCATTCCCCGCAGTTCGTGCCGCTTCTGGTAAACCTCCTGCACAACCTCGATCACGTAGTCCATCTGGCTTTGGGTGTACATCCGGCGCGGAATGGCCAGGCGTACCAGGTCAAGGCGGGCAGGCTTTTCTTCCCCGGTATGTGGATCGGAACCGAACATCACAGTACCAATTTCCACACCACGAACGCCGGCTTCCAGGTATAGCTCAACCGTCAGAGACTGCCCGGGATACTGCAGTGGT
>JAIVWI010000154.1:0-7418 GCA_048636595.1 Oceanospirillum sp.
GGGTCTTCAATTTGGCGCTTTCCAGACTTTGAATTCTCTCGGTATATATGTCTTTTTGACGTATCACTGTCGGCAACCTTATCGTATATTAAGAAAGCAAGCTCATAAATCAAACGGAGGGACAATTGATATGAATAATAAATTCGGGTCACTAGTGGTGGCTACCGCTTTGTTTACCCTGGGTTTCGGCCCGCCATTGTTTGCGCAGGATAGCGATGATGAAGAGGACGCTGCCGGCATGCTGGAGGAAATCGTCATCACCGGCTCCCGTATCCGGCAGAATCCCGTGGACGTGCGACAGGCCGTGCAAAGTTTCGACGAGCAAGACATGGATCTCACCAGTTCCCTGTCAGTCGCCGATTTCCTGCAGCAACTGCCGATTACCGGGTCCGCCATCAACCGCCTGAACAATTCTTCGGGTAACCTGGGATTCCCACCCGATGGTGCGGGTATCGGCGCAGGTGCGTCCGAAATCGATTTGCGTAACCTGGGTTCCAAGCGCACCCTGGTGCTGGTCGATGGCCGGCGCTGGATCCGCGGTTCATCCGCCTCGGGCGTATCCGGCGCAGTGGACATCAACACGATTCCCAATAACGCCGTCAAGTCGATCGAAATTTCGTTGGACGGCGCGTCTACCGTCTACGGCTCAGACGCCATCGCGGGCGTGGTAAATATCATTACCCAGGATAACTATAACGGCTTCAAGGCGTCAGCCTACTATGGCTCTTACGGCGAAGGTGACGGTGAATCCGCTGAAGTGGATGTTAGCTGGGGCGCTGAAAGTGACCGGGCCCGGGTCTTCCTCGACGTCAGTTGGACCGACCAGAAGGAAGTCTTCGCCGGTGACCGTGATATTTCCGTATACGCCATCCAGGGGTTCCCTTATGGCCTGAGTTCCGGCACGCCGGAAGGACGGCTGGTGTTTACCGATCCGCGTACGGGTGAGACCCTGAGCATCACGTCCGATGTGGCCAATCCTTTCTACGACCCGAATTGCTGGATAGGCGGTGAATCCCCGGGATGTGACGATTTCCACGGCTTTACCCTGGCCGACCGGTTCAACTGGCAGCCCTTCAACTACCTGCTGACGCCGAACAAGCGTGTCAGCATATTCTCGAAGGCCGAATATGACATCACGGAAAAAACCATGTTCCGTCTCCTGGCCAGTTTCAATAAACGTGAGTCCACCAGCCAGGCCGCACCGGAGCCACTGTTCTTCGGTCCCGATGCCGGCTCCGGTGATATCCTGGATAATCTGTTCTGGCCTGCAGACCACCCCTTCAACCCCTTCGGTATTGACATGGGTCCGGACAACCTGGTCTTTACCGGCCGCAGGCCGATCGAAGCAGGACCACGCATCTTCGAGCAATCCGTCGAAACCTGGTACGTATCAGCGGGTGTCGATGGCTCATTCGGGACCGAAATCTATTGGGACGCAACAGCGATTTTTTCCGAGAACGACGCTTCACAGATCAAACACGGCGCTTTCAATGCGCAGAATATCGCGCTTGCGCTTGGACCCGCCGGACCCTGCGATGCGGTCCCCGGCTGCGTGCCGCTTAACTGGGTAGGCCCCGGCACCATGACCCAGGAAATGCTGGATTTCGTGACTTTTGTTCAGAAAGATGTCAGTAACCAGAAACTGTTTGATTTTACCTTCAACCTGACCGGCCAGTTCAGCGGATTCAGAGACAACGCCATCGGCTGGGCCGTCGGATACGAGCACCGTAAAGAAGAAGGTTCATTCACGCCTGACTCCATCGTATCCAAGGGCTTTACAGCAGGTGTTCCCGCGAACCCGACAGCCGGTGAATTTGATGTTGACGAGTTCTATGGTGAAGTCATCGTTCCGCTGTGGCATGGGGAAGGGCTTGAACGGTTTGAAATCAGCGCATCCGCCCGCTATTCCGACTATGACCTTTTTAGCAGCGATACCGTGTTCGCCTTCGGCGCCAACTGGGCGCCAACTGAGAGCCTGGTGTTCAGGGCCAACTACGCTGAAGGCTTCAGGGCGCCAAATATTGGTGAACTGTTCAATACCGGGTCACGTTTCGATGCCAGCATCGTTGACCCCTGTTCGAACGCAGTGCCTGCGCTGCAAAGCAACTGCGCATCGCTCGGCGTTCCCCCGGGTTTCCAGCAACTGAATCCTCAGCTTAGTGTGACTACTGGCGGCAACCCCGACCTGACACCAGAGACGTCGGATACATTTACCGCCGGGTTTACCTGGAACCTCCCGTTCACCGACAACTGGGACAGCATTGACGGGCTCCTGGTCGAAATGAACTACTATGACATCACGGTCGATGACGCCATTCAGCCGCCGGACGCGCAGGATGTACTGAATCTCTGTGTTGCAACGCTGGATCCGTTCTTCTGTGACAATATTGTTCGGGGACCGGGAGGCTCTGTCCTGCGGGTTGATGGCATTTTGCAGAATATCGGCGGCATCGAGACTTCCGGCCTGGACTGGAAAGTCGAGTTGACGACGACGGAATTTGGTTTCGGCCAGTTCAGGATCCAGTGGCTCAACACCAACCTGTTCGACTACACTGAAATTGTGCAGGGGCCGGATGGAGACGTCAGGATATCAAGGGAAGGTACTGAGCTGGGCTCACCCGAGCGCGCCTTTACGGAATACAAGTCTACCTTGAACCTGGATTGGTTCTACCATACCTGGAGTGCAAGACTTGCCTTCCAGTACTACGGCTCTATCGAGGAGAACTGCGGTGGAAACGTCGCCGCATTTGAGCTGTGGGATGATTTTTGCTCCGATGGAAGGGCCGGCAATAAAATTCCCAGCACCCTGTTTACCAACCTGCAGGCGACCTGGGCGCCTGATTTTGGCAGCGAGGGCCAATGGACCTTCCAGGTGGGTGTTGATAACGTGCTCGATGAGACCATCCCGTTTTGCGCCTCCTGCGACCTGAACAGCTTTGACGGAACGATTTACCCGATTCCTGGCCGGTTCTGGTACGGCAGGCTGGTATTCGCAATTGATTGATCCGGTTTTACCTTTGTAAACTAAAACGGCTCCGAAAGGGGCCGTTTTTTATTATAATAGACCCATTCATTGCAGACGACTCCAATGCCGCTGATTACACTCAAAAACCTCAGTCTGAGTTACGGAACTCCACCCTTGCTGGACGCTGTCAATTTGAATATTGACGTTAATGAAAGGGTCTGTTTACTCGGGCGCAACGGCGCGGGTAAATCGACGCTGTTGAGACTCATCAATGGTGAAATCCAGGCGGACGACGGCAGTATCGCTATCCCGTCCGGTATCCGGATTGCCAAACTCAACCAGGAAGTACCGGCAGATCTCGATGGCACGATCAACGAGGTAGTTGCTGAAGGGCTGAATAAAGCCGGGAAACTGTTGCAGCGTTACTACCATTTATTGCATGAAATCACGCTGGGGCATGAAACAAATGCGGATGGGGGTGAACAACTGCTCAATCAACTGGGTGAATGCCAGCACCAACTCGAAGTAGAGGGTGGTTGGGAAATTTCGCAGCGGATGGAAGCCATCATTTCAAAGCTTCAGCTTGACGGCGACATCGATTTCAGCGCCTTGTCAGGTGGTTTGAAACGCCGGGTGTTACTCGCCCGCGCCCTGGTCAACCAACCCGACCTGTTACTGCTGGATGAACCAACCAACCACCTGGATATTGAATCCATAATCTGGCTGGAAAAGTTCCTGCTGGCCTGGAAAGGCAGCCTGCTGTTTATCAGTCATGACCGGGTTTTCCTGCAAAAACTCGCCACCCGGATTGTTGAAATCGATCGCGGCAAACTGACTGACTGGCCCGGTGACTATCCAACCTACGTCAGCCGCAAGCAGAAAGCTCTGGAAGATGAAGATAAGGAAAATGCCCTGTTTGACAAAAAACTCGCCCAGGAGGAAGTCTGGATCCGGCAGGGCATCAAGGCCCGGCGCACTCGCAACGAAGGCCGGGTTCGGGCGCTGGAGGATTTGCGCCGTGAACGGGCTGAAAGGCGTGTTGTCGCCGGCAGCGCCAATGTACGGATACAGCAGGCGGACAAGTCCGGAAAAATCGTGCTGGAAGCAGACAACATCAGCTTTGCCTGGGATGACAATCCAGTACTCCATGACTTTAGCACTACCATCTTGCGAGGCGATAAAGTCGGTATCATTGGGCCCAATGGCGCCGGTAAAACCACGTTGATTCGCCTGTTGCTGGGAGCTTTACAGCCACAATCAGGTACGGTAAAACTCGGCACCAAACTGGAAATTGCCTACTTCGACCAGCACCGGGCGGTACTGGATGAAGAAAAAAGCGTGCAGGATAATATCGCCGATGGCAGCGAAATGATCAACATCAACGGCAAAGACCGGCATGTAATTTCCTATTTACGGGATTTTCTGTTTGCCCCTGACCGGGTACGTCAACCCGTCAAGGCCCTGTCCGGTGGTGAGCGTAATCGCTTGTTGATGGCACGCCTGTTTAGCAAGCCTTCGAATGTTCTGGTACTCGATGAGCCCACCAATGATCTCGACTCCGACACACTCGACCTGCTCGAAGAACGCCTGGCCGAATATCCGGGTACCGTACTGCTGATTTCGCATGATCGTGCATTCCTGGACCATGTGGTCACATCCACCATCGTTTTTGAAGGCCATGGTGAAGTGAATGAATACATTGGGGGTTACGAAGACTGGTTACGCCAGACCAGGCCACCCGTCTCGGAAAGCCAAAGGATCAAGAAAAGTAAACCCGGAAAAGCGGGTAAGATTTCGGCCAAAAATGCTAACCAACTGAGCTACGCAGAACGTCAGGAGCTTGGTAAATTGCCCGCAAAACTGGAAAAACTGGAAGAGCAGCAGAAACGACTGCACGACCACATGGCCCAGGCCGGGTTTTACCAGCAGGAAAAAGCAAAAATCACCCAGGTTCAGCAACAACTGGCCGAATTTGATGCAGAATTGGAAACAGTCTTTCTTCGTTGGGAAGAGCTGGAGGGAAAAGCTGGCTAACCCGCATAGTGCATAGGACTTACTGGACTTTTCTTGATAACTGACTGGTTTCGATGAAATAGAAGATGAACTTTCTTACCAGCGATATTTCCAATTGATTGATGACTGATATGGAGGGTTTGGATGGACTTTCCTGTAATTCCCAATCCCCATGCACTGGCAGTGCTGCTGCTGACCGTGCTGGCCCTGATTCTCTTCACGCGGGAAAAAATAGCGCTGGAATCTTCCAGCCTGTTTGTACTTGTCGTCCTCGTTGTCGGTTTCGAGTTATTCCCTTTCAGCCACGGACTGGGGGAAGTCAAAGCTTCTGATTTTTTCCATGGTTTTGGCCACGAAGCCCTGGTAGCGGTATGCGCGCTAATGGTGGCTGGACAGGCACTGGTACGAACCGGCGCGCTGGAGCCAGTGGCCCGCAGACTGGGCCGGTTCTGGAAAAAAGCGCCCGCGGTTGCGTTGCTGGCCACCCTGGTGGTGGGCGCCGTCCTGAGCGCATTCATGAACAACACCCCGATCGTGGTGTTGATGCTGCCGATGCTGATCGGCGCCGCCATCCGCAGCAAGTCGTCCACCTCCGGTGTCCTGCTGCCAATGGGTCTGGCCACGCTGGTCGGCGGCATGAGCACGACCATAGGTACTTCCACCAACCTGCTGGTCGTTTCGGTCGCCGCGGACATGGGCATGGAACCCTTCCAGATGTTCGACTTCGTGCTGCCGGTGGCGATAGCCGGCGGAATTGCACTGCTCTACCTGTGGCTGATTGCACCCCGCATCATCCCGGAGCGCAAACCGCCGATGATCGATATCCCACGCCGCATCTACAACGCACAACTGGCCATACCGGAAGGCAATCCGCTGATCGGCCGTGACCTGTCCAGACTCATGCACAAGGTGGGGCCCGAATTGCATGTGCGGCGCATTCTGCGTTACGACCATCTCTACATCACGCCCCTGCCGGACTTGAAAATCCAGCCAGGCGACAAGTTACTGGTGACCGACACCATCTACCGCCTGCAGGATTTCAAAGCCATGCTCGGAGCGGAATTACAATCAGAGTCCGGGATGAAAGACACCTGGTCTGCCGGAGATCAGCAACTGGCGGAAGTAGTAATCACACAGGGCTCCAGCCTGTACGGCATGAAATTGGGCGATGTGCGGCTGCAGGAAAAATACGGCCTCACCATTCTTGCCCTGCACAGCGCCAGCGGCGCACTCCCATTCAAAACGCCCGGCCTGAATGAACGTAAGCTCGAGGCCAGTGATGTGCTGTTGGTGCAGGGTAATGCCGGTGACATAGCGCGCCTCAAGACTGGCGGTGAACTGCTGGTGCTGGACAGCACGATGGACCTCCCACACACCCGCAAAGCGCCGCTGGCCCTCATGATCATGGTGGTGGTGGTTGCACTGGCGGCATTTGGCATTCTGCCGATCGCATCCAGTGCATTGCTCGGCGCGCTGGTGCTGATCGCGACCCGGTGTCTCCGGTGGCGCGATGCCGTCAACGCGCTGAGCGCCCAGATCATACTCATTATCGTCGCATCCCTTGCGCTGGGCTCCGCCCTGATGAAAACCGGCGGCGCCGATTGGCTGGCGCAAGTCTTCCTTTTCGTTACTTTCGGCGCGTCCCCCTGGATGGTGTTGTCCGGCCTGATGTTGTTGATGGCGATCATGACCAACATCGTCTCGAACAATGCCGCGGCCGTCATCGGTACGCCGGTCGGAATCAGCATCGCCATGGAACTGAGCCTGCCGCTGGAACCCTTCGTGTTGGCCGTGCTGTTCGGCGCCAACCTGAGTTTCATCACGCCGATGTCCTACAAGACCAACCTGCTGGTAATGAACGCCGGTGGCTACAAATTCAGCGACTTCGTAAAAGTCGGCACACCACTGACTATCCTGATGTGGGCCGCCCTTTCTGTCATTCTGTCCGTTGCGTACGACCTCTGAATGGGTCAGCGCCTGACGTGAATGTAAGTTCGTTTAATATTCACACCAGCTTCGGGTGGCTCCCCGATTGTTGTTGATCTGGCCTGGAGTACTGCCTGGAAGGAGGGAATTCTCACTTGGAAGCACTCCGTGCCCACCCAAACTGCCAGCGACCAGTTCTTCTTCTGATTCCACCCAGTGTTTTAGTGTGTCAGTCTTGCCACAGGGCTGCGACGGTTCTTCCCCCACAGCTACATTTTTCAGCTCACCCTCGGGGGAGATACAGCCCGTAAACAGGCCAGCCTCAGCTGAAGTTGCCAGTGCACCAAGCAGCACAAAAGCTGTAATCAATATTAATTTTTTCATCAAAGACTCTCCTGATTTTTTTTAGCAGGTCATTAAAGACCTATCTAGACTATAGGAGACATTTCAGAATCCTGCATATGAAATACAAGAATCTCCGGCAGCACATCAAGTCATTCCCGGGCACAAATCA
>JAIVWI010000155.1:0-7377 GCA_048636595.1 Oceanospirillum sp.
AGTTGGCATTGTTACGAAAGACTAAAACCCCGCTTCGGCGGGGTTTTTAGTTAGATCAAGAAAACGTACTAAACATCTGGGTGCTTCAAATCAAACCCTGTACACCACCCTAGCACCATATACGGCTTTTAACTAACTATCTATATTCTGTATCTCATTGAAAAATATGGCGCGCCCGACAGGATTCGAACCTGTGACCCCTGCCTTCGGAGGGCAGTACTCTATCCAGCTGAGCTACGGGCGCTTTATATTTTCAGGTCGCGTAGTTTAGCGGTTATGTGGCTGTAATGTAAACGCCAAGGTGCTTCCGATGAACAGTATCAGCGGCTATACTAAGCCGCTTGCGCGGGCACGTGTCCGGCTGCCACTCAAAATCAGAGATTCTGTTCAGAGGTTTAAATGAGTCAATCAGAAGACCGCACATTCATCCGCCAGTTCAGTGGCATCATCATTGGCCTGGTGCTGCTTACGGTTGTTCTCATTTTCGTGGCGCGCAGCTTGCGGTTCGAGTCCGAAGTGGATGACAACCCCAGCCAGCAAATAATGGTGGAACAGCGCATCAGCCCGGTTTCCGGTGTCCGTATCGGTGACGAGGGCGCCGCGGTTCTTGCTGAAGCACAGGCAGTCGATGCTCCTGCACAAAGCGCTGTTGTGGAAGTGGATGGCGAGGGGGTATACAACGGATTGTGCATGACCTGCCACGCAGCCGGTGTGGCCGATGCGCCCATAACGGGCTCAGACCAGATGGCCCAGCGGCTCAGCGAAAAAGGCATCGACACCCTGGTGACGAATGCCATCAATGGTCTCAATGTCATGCCGCCACGGGGAGGCAACCCTGCCCTGACGGATGAACAGATCCGGGCTGCCATTGAGTTCATGCTGCCTTAGGTTCGGTGCTTCAATCCGCTCTGAAAATCTCAGCTTCAATTGCTGGCATACTCCTGTGCGCGGGCCTGCTGACACAATGCAAACGATCTGAACCCGGGGCCGTAAGCGGCCTCTCTTTGTGCGATGTTGAAACTACGCCGCTCGCTGCTGTCCAGGGTGACGGATACGCATCAACGATGGTGGGCTCCGAGGTCATTATCCACGGCATTGTTACCCGTCTTGAGCCTGGAGAAGGTTTCTATATCGAGGAGCCGGGTTCTGACGCTTCCCCGGCAAGTTCCAACGCAATCTTTGTCAAAGACCCGGTTCTTTCCCGTGAAGCCAGCCCGGGGCAGATGATAATGATCTCGGGGCAGGTTTCCGAGTTGGGCAAAGCAAGGGACACGCTGACTGCGTTGACCGGGATTTCCAGCCACCAGCTCTGCGCTAGCGATATCGAATTACCGCAAACGCCTATGGAGCTGCCGCTAGACTCCCGGCAGCGCGAATCCATTGAGAGTATGCGCATTACCCTGGACCAAAACCTGACGGTCACCGATGTGTACAACCTCTATCGCGGCGAAGTCACTTTGAGCGCAAAGGGAGCGCTGCGTGCGCCCACCGAAGACGGTCCGCCGGGGCCATCTGCCGCAGCTATGGCGAGGAAAAACCGGGAGCGGTCTGTGCGGACTACTGCTTCCGGGGCGACCCAGGCCGTATTTCGGCATGGCGCTACGGTGATTCAAGCTACCGGCATCATGGGGAATAACGGCAAGGGGCAGGTGCTCCTGCTTGAGCAGCCACTAAATAGCTCTCTACTTGATTCACCCGTATTGAGAGCCCCGGAAAAAAACAACATTCGCCTGGTCAGCTTCAATCTGCTGAACTTTTTCAATGGTGACGGCCGTGGGGGTGGTTTTCCCACCGAGCGCGGCGCGAAGACCTATGATGATTTCCTGGCGCAAGCAGACCGCATTCGCTCAGCAATTTCCATCATGAAGCCCCACCTGCTCGCCGTGCAGGAACTCGAAAATGACGGTTTTGGACCGCAAAGCGCTGCCCGGTCCCTGGTCGGGCTGCTCAATGAATCCGGTCCTGGCGGCTGGTCAGTAATAGAACCCACATCAGCACGAATCGGCAAGGATGTCATCACGGTCGGGCTTTTTTATCGCAGTGACATCCTGGAACCGGCAGGCCCCGCTCACATCCTCGATAGCGCGCCCTTCAGAAAGATCAGCCGCCAACCCCTGGCCCAGCTGTTTCGGGACCGCTCGACAGGACAGCGTTTGCTGGTGGCCGTTAACCACCTCAAGTCCAAGGGAAGTTGCCCGAAAACAGGAGAAAATGCAGACCAGGGTGACGGACAGGGTTGCTGGAGCCCGGCGCGCGTGGCTGCTGCCAGGGCCGTGAGCGAATGGGTAAACCACCTGGCTGAGAAGTCCGGAACAGGCCGGATTCTGATCCTGGGGGACATGAATTCCTGGCGCAGTTCAGACCCCATCAGCATCTTCAGGAATCAGGGCTTTACGGAACTCGTGGAGCAGTTTGCAGGGCTGCCTCAGTACAGTTATGTGTACTGGGGCGAGGCTGGCACGCTGGATTATGCTTTTGCCTCCGATGCCCTGCTCCCCTCGGTCAGTCACGCGGAAATCTGGCATATTAATTCCGCGTGGCCCCGGAAAATGGAGCTGCCCGATCCCTGGTTACGGGCTTCCGATCACGATCCGGTCGTGGTGGACCTGGATTTCAGCCAGCCGGGCACATCCGACTGAACCTGGAGAAACACGGTCTCAAAGCTGGCCGAAAAACGTGGCGCCAGCTCATCCCATATTTCCTCGGCGCGGTGCAGGGGATTTGGCCTTGACAGGCGGGAACCGACTCCACGGAGGCTGTACATAATCTCCGATTTTTCACGATAGGCGGCGAACAGGCCACGCCGGTCGGCATAGCTCATGAACTGGCGCAGGCGGTCAGGCAGCAATCGATCATTTCTGGCCAGTAATTCGTGAATTCCCCGGTCGAAATCTTCAAGACTCTGGCTGGAATAATTCTCCCATCGAATGGCCAGTTCGTGGTCGTAGGCCAGGTCGATCATTATGCCGCTGTAACGCCTGAAGGTAGCCGGAAAAGACTTTCTCAGGTTCACCACATCCGGCAGGGAATCGAAAAACTGATCGGTATGCCGGTGTAATTCGATGCCCAGCCGCACTTCCCCCGGATAAGCGTCCAGCGCGTGTCGCCCCCGTACGAAATCACCCAGCATCGCACCAAGCCGCAGCCCATCGTCATCGCCGGCGAGCAAAAGATGGGCCAGAAAATTCATATATTCGTCCGCCTTGCTGCAATATGCGGGCTAGCCTACCAGAAAGCTATCGACCTGCGGTATCATGGCCGACATGACAGAAACCCTGACAGTCGAGGAAGCAAGGGAATTTCCATCAGAGCGCGGTGAATTTCTACTGCGCGGCCCCGTCGGCATGCTCGAATGCGCCACCGATGTACCGGAACCGGACTGTGAGCGCCCTGCAACCATCATCATTTGCCACCCGCATCCGCTACATGGCGGCACCATGCACAACAAGGTCGTAACCATCCTCGAACGCTCCATGCGGGAGTTGGGGCTGCGAACGGTGCGCTTTAATTTCCGTGGAACGGGTGAAAGTGAAGGAGAGCACGATGACGGTTACGGCGAAATCGATGACCTCTTCGCAGTGGCAGAGTGGGTGCGCCGTACACGACCACAAGATTCACTTTGGCTCGGCGGGTTTTCGTTTGGCTCCTTCATCACGCTCAGGGCTGCCCTGAACCTCGACATAGGGCAGTTGATATCCATTGCTCCACCCACCGACCGCTATGCCTTTGATTGCCTGAACCACCCGGATTGTCCCTGGCTGGTGATCCAGGGGGACCTTGATGAGGTAGTGAGTATCGACAACGTCAGGGCCTGGGTGGATTGCGTCAAGCCGTCCCCGGACCTGATCGTAATGGAAGAGGCGGATCACTTCTTTCACCGCCGGCTGATGGACTTGCGAGGCTTGTTGAAAAACGGCGTCCGGGATCAACTGCCGGAACTCACCCGCGGCCCTGGATCGGCCTGAGGAACCTCAAGAGGTTCCCCGGGGTCTGTTAACACTTGGCACAACGGACCAAATTCAGTTCTGTGCACCGATCTCCACTGATTCGCTATCAGCAACTGCTGGGCAAGGGCGGCTTCGAATCTGACCCGGATCAGTTAACGGCGGCAGGGGCGCTTGATGAACTCTGGCATGCACTGCAACAACAGGAACACCCCCGGTTTCTCAAACAACTGCTCGGAAAAAAGCCGCAGTATGTACGCGGCCTGTACCTGTGGGGCGGCGTAGGTCGAGGCAAGACCTGGCTGATGGACCTGTTTTATGAACAACTGCCACCGGAACGGAAACAGCGAGTTCATTTTCACCGCTTCATGCAGCGCATTCACAGCAGCCTGAAGACGCTCGGAAATGTGCAGGACCCCTTGCCGAGGATTGCCGAAAGCTGGGCAAGAGAATGCAGCATCTTGTGCCTGGATGAATTTTTCGTGTCAGACATCGCGGATGCAATGTTGCTCTCAGGTTTACTGGAAAACCTCTTCTCGCGGGGAGTGACGCTGGTCACAACTTCCAACATAGAGCCGGACGGACTCTATAGAAATGGCTTGCAGCGAGCCAGGTTCCTGCCCGCTATCGATCTGATCAAGCAATATACTCGCGTACTCGAACTGAGTGGTGAAACGGATTTCCGCCTGCGCATTCTCGAGCAATCCGAGATTTATCATCACCCGCTGGACAGTGCGGCCGACCGGCAAATGACAGCCAGCTTTGACCGTATTTCGGCTGAATGTGAACTGGCTCACGACCTGGGGATCAATGGCCGGAATTTTCATGCGCTGCGCAGGGGCGACGGCGTCATCTGGTTTGATTTCAAAGAACTGTGTGATAAACCCCGCGGCAGCGCTGATTACAGTGAGATCGCCCGCGCCTTCAACACGGTCATGCTTTCAGGCATCCCGCAACTGGCGGCAGATGAAGCCAACGCGGCACGCCGTTTTATAACCCTGGTGGATGAATTCTATGACCGTAACGTCAAGCTGCTGATTTCAGCAGCAACACCTGTCGACCAGTTGTACACAGGACACAAGCTGGCATTTGAGTACCGGCGCACCGCCAGCCGCCTGACCGAAATGCAATCACATGAATACCTGGCGCGGCCTCACTTACCATAATGATGGAGGAAAAATTCCAGCAAACGGAATTCCAGACAAGAGAAAGGGCCGGTAAGGGGTAAACCGGCCCTTTCGTGAGACCTAGTGCAAGGGGAACACAGGTCTCGAATCAGAAATACCGTAAGGGGGAACGATATTTCCAATTTGATCGATTCGTTGTTTAAAAGTGATTTTTCTTTTGCCCTTAACCAATCATAGCCTAGCTGGTGCAATTTGGCAAAACGCAAATACGATCCCGGCACTGAAACAGTGTTCATAGCCGGGCCAGCCCCGGGGCTAACTCCTGTTTCGGCCTGATTTCTTCAAGGACTCAACAGAAAAAGTCACCACATCGCCTTGCGGTGTTTTTCGTGGCTGACCTTCGCGTGGACCAAATGCCGTCCCGTAAATAATCTCGTATGTGACCGGATATCTGCCTTCAATTCTGAATTGCTCATAGGTCGTTTCCAGGTCATCTTTCGCCTCCGCCAGGCTGGTTCTGCCCCGCAGGAGGCCGGAAGTGCCGGTAGCTTCCAGTTCACGCACCAGGGAATCGAGATCCGGATAGCTCACGGTAATCCGTTCTGCATCCATCACGGGTTCCTGAAATCCAGCGGCCATCAGCGCATCGCCAAGCTGAAGAATATCGACAAATTCCATGGCTTGCGCTGTCCCGTCCGCTTCAGCCCAGGCCGCTCTCAATTCCCTCAGTGAACCCGGGCCAAAACTGCTGAATAACAACATCCCCCCGGGAGTCAGAACCCGGCGAAATTCGGCAAACAGCGAAACCGGATCCGGGCACCAGTGCATCGCCAGGTTGGAGAACAGCAATTCAGAGGATTGATCCGCCAGCGGTAATGCGGACATATCCGCGCACACCGCCCTCAAGCGGCGAAGCACTCCGGACCTGCGCCGCAATTGCGCCAACATGGCGTGCGAGGAGTCCAGACCAATGACCTCGGCTTTTCGGAACCTGCTTTTCAGGCCTGCGCTGGCCTGGCCGGTACCACAGCCCAGGTCGACGATTCGCTGCGGCGTGATCCGGTGAAATTCCAGACGATCCAGCAACCGTAAAGCCACTTCCTGCTCCAGCGCCGCATGCCCGTCATAAAGACTCGCAACCCGGTCAAATGTCCGGCGCACAGCGCGAGGATTCAGCAGTTCGGGTTCCATTGTCTAATTTCCTACTGGAATTCAGGGGAATATCTTACAAGGCTTTTCCAGCCGGTGACTAAACTGGAGACCCGGAAAGGATCTGGGTAGCTCTGAACCCAACAATTCAGGCTTGACAGAACACTAGGTGCAATATGCAGGCGAAACAATTACTGGATCAACTTTTACCGCGCCATTGTGTTTTGTGTGGCCTGTTCAGCGGCGGTGAAAATCTGTGTCCCCCCTGCACAAGCGAATTGCCGCATAACCCGTCTGCATGCGCCCTGTGCGGCCTGCCGTTACCCGCCCAGCCGGACCAGGTTTGTGGCGCCTGTTTGAAAAAACCACCGCCGTGGGATGGAACTGTTGCTGGTCTGAAATACCAGTTCCCGGTAGATCAGCTTGTATGCCGCTTCAAATACAACCGCAACCTGGCTTGCGGGCAAGCACTCGGTGGGGTATTGCTGCAAGCCATTCACAACAGGAGCGGCCCGCTACCGCAGGCCATCGTGCCGGTGCCACTGCATCGCAGCCGCCTGTTTACCAGGACATTCAACCAGGCACATATGCTGGCGCACCAGTTAAGCGGGCCACTCGATATCCCGGTTCACCATGCCCTGCTGACGCGAACCCGAAGAACCCGGGCCCAGTCCGGCCTGGATTCCTCTCAAAGAAGAAAAAATGTCCGGGGTGCATTTGATTGTCAGCGGCATGGCCTGAAGCATGTGGCAATCGTCGATGACGTCATGACTACCGGCAGGACACTCGAGGAATGCACCCGGTCCCTGAAGCGGGCCGGCGCCAAGTCCGTCACCGCCTGGGTGGCAGCACGTGCTGTGTACAAATGAATAAACCAGCCAAGGGGGCGCCGTGTCTTCCTTCAGGACTGTACCAAACCGGGGTCAGGTTCTCGAACCTGACCCCCGTCCGGAGGGCGGAGCGGTTTCAGCCTGGTTTAACGCCCATTCTATCCAGCGTCTCCATAAACTTTACCCGCTCCGCCAGTTTAAAGGGGTCAGGTTCGAGAACCTGACCCCGGCTTTAGCAGTGCTCTAACTCGCATATGCACCGGTTACCAGGAAATGGCCCAATAATCCAAGAACAATCACCAGACCCACCCAGTTATTGTTCAGGAA
>JAIVWI010000156.1:0-7368 GCA_048636595.1 Oceanospirillum sp.
CCCAACCTCAGTGACGTGCCCAGGGCGGTCATCATTGGCACCGCATTGATGTTCCGTACTCAGGGACAAGAGCAGGGGGCGACCCTGCTACTGGAATCGCTGCTTGTCGCAGGCGAGGACTCCTTCAGTACCCGCGCCAAGGCAGAGGCACACCTGGGAGATTTTGCCTCTGCCCTGGACGAGTTGGAAAATCACATCAACAACGGCGGTTACTTCAGTTATCTTCCGGGTGATCCGTTTTGGGAACCACTAGCAAGGGAGCCTCGATTCATGGCCATCGTGGAAGCCGAAGCAGCGAAAGACGCCCTGGCCCGGAAAGAGGTTGACGCCATGATCGAAAGCGGCGAGTTGATACTGCCGGGGCACGAAGATGCCTAGCCCGTATATTGCACGAAGGCGCGTACTGCTCGACAAGGTACTGTAGGAGCGTCCTTGGGCGCGACCCTGCGTGCGGATGTGTCGGCTTACACCGATAGCGGTCTGCAGCCGGAAACCGTCTATAAGTACCAGGTAAGTGCTTTCAATGGCGCAGGCAATTCTTCACCATCAGATGTTGCTGTTGCCACTACACCAGCAGGGTCGATGATCGAACTGACAGCCATTGGCAAGTTTCCTGCTCTCAAGTGCCGCAGAAAGTCTGTCTGACGACCTGCTCTGGCCGTGGCGGCATGGCATAGCGGGTGTGGGCATCACTAAACTCAAATGGCTGAGCAAGTATTTCGACGAGCGTGTGGAAGGGCTCAAGATCCTGCTGATTAACCGCGGCATCTATCACCTCCTCAACCAGGTGATTGCGAGCGATATAGGCCGGGTTAAGCGCATACATGGCGGCTTGCCGCCCATTGGCATCCTGTGCTTCGCCGGCCAGCCTTTTTCGCCAACGATCCAGCCATGGTGCAAAGGTCTCGGGTAATTCAAATATCGAACTGACGCCAGCAACGGGCGCTTTGTCCGGGCCGGCAAGATCCGACAAGCGACGGAAGGTCAGGGTGAAATCAGTTTTTTCCTCCTGCATCAAGGTCAACAGGTCCTGAATCAGCACTTCATCGTCAGCACCGCTTTTTGTAATCCCCAGCTTCTTGCACATGACGTTTTGGTATGCAGCCATATACAGGTCAGGGAAGGCGTCAATCGCGGCCTGGCCCTGGGCCAGGGCCCTTTCCTGGTCATCATCCAGTAGCGGCAGCAGGGCCTGGGCCAGCACACTCAGGTTCCAATGCGCGATGTGGGGTTGATTGCGGTAGGCATAACGCCCCCCCTGGTCTATGGAGCTGAATACCATGCCGGGGTCATAATCATCCATGAAGGCGCAAGGCCCATAGTCGATAGTCTCGCCCGATAACAGCATGTTGTCCGTATTCATGACACCGTGAATGAACCCCAGCGACTGCCATTGGGCAATGAGACCGGCCTGGCGCGCCACCACGCCGTCGAGCATCGAGCGCACTGGATTATCAGCTTGAGCCACTTCCGGATAATGGCGCTGAATCACATGGTCCACGAGGATTTTGAGGGCTTCAAAGTCACCCTGGGAAGCAAAAAACTGGAAAGTGCCGATACGAATATGACTTTGAGCGACACGCACCAGTACAGCGCCCGGAACCCGGCCTTCGCGCATTAGCTTTTCACCGGTGGTGGCAGCGGCCAGCGCCCGGGTTGTTGGCACGTTCAATACCGCCATTGCCTCGCTGACAACATATTCGCGCAGCACCGGCCCCAAGGGAGCGCGGCCATCTCCGGCACGTGAGTATGGTGTGCGCCCGGAACCCTTGAGCTGGATGTCGTAGCGAACACCATCGGCGGCAATTAGTTCACCCAGCAAGATGGCCCGGCCATCACCCAGTTGAGGGTTCCAGCCACCAAACTGGTGGCCGGCGTAGACTGTGGCGATGGGCTCGGCGCCCATGGGAATAAAGTTGCCGGTGATGAACTCCACGCCTGCTTCGGATTCGAGCCAGTCCGGCCTGATACCGAGATGACTGGCAAGGGCATGATTCACGCGAATCAGGCCGGGTGAAGCTACCGGTTCCGGCAACTGGCGCGTGTAAAACCGCTCAGGAAGGCCCGCGTAACTGTTATCGAAAGGCAGTGATGGTTCAGGGTTCATTGCGCATCATCATATCTCTTTGGGTTGGCGAGGCTGATCAAGGCGATTGTTTTTGGGCTCATGGTGGACTCCCCGTGCTTCCTGTTTGCAAGTAAAAGATTTAAGCTGATTTTGATTAGAAACAAAATTAAAACACAAATCAGAATTGGAGGATCGAGCCATGTACCGACTGCACGGATTTTTCACACAAAATACCATGAAACCCTTGTACGTCCTTGAGGAACTTGGGGTCGACTACGAATTTTGCTTTGTCGACCTGGCACAAGGGGAAAACAGGACCGACAGCTTCCGGAAAATGAATCCGGCCGGCAAGGTTCCCGTGTTGGAGCACGATGGAGAGTTCCTGTTTGAGTCCGGCCCCATATGCCGTTATGTTTCCAGTGTGGAAAAATCACCGCTGTACCCTGCAGACAAACTGGAGCGGGCCAGGGTGGATCAGTGGATGACCTTTTTCACCTGTCACCCGGGTCGTTGGCTGACCAATATCTTCTTCGAGAAGATCATCAAGCCCAGGGCCGGGTTGGGTGAAACAGATGTGGCTGGCTGCGAGAAAGCGGCTCTGCTTGCGCACCAGCAATTCGAGACTGTAGAAGACTGGTTTGAACACACAGACTGGCTGGCCAACGATGCACTGTCCATTGCCGATCCCTTTGCGCTTGCCTATGTTGAGCAAGCGCGTGCTGTCGACTTCCCACTGGACGACTATCCGCGGATCAGGGCCTGGTTCGAGCGCCTGGAAGCACGCGACAGTACAGCGCGGGCACGTGCCCAGGTGCAGTCATATATGCAGGCAATGATGTCGTCTTGATGTAAGAGCGACCTCTTACAATCGAGCTAAAAGCGCGCTCAAATACGCATTCCCGGCTTTTGAGAATGCTTGCGGTAAAATAGGCACATGAGCCTGTCCCACTTTCATCCCGCAGTCCGTTCATGGTTCAGCACGACCTTTGCAACGGAGACTCCGGTCCAGGCAGCCGCCTGGGAAAAAATTCGTTCTGGTAAGGACGTTTTGATCGCAGCGCCTACCGGCAGCGGCAAAACTTTTGCTGCTTTCCTGTGCGCCATCAATGACCTGGTGCAACAAAGCGAACAGCGGCCGCTGGCCGATTTGGTACAGGTGCTCTATGTATCACCGCTCAAAGCGTTGTCCAATGATATTGACCGGAATCTGCAGCAACCTCTGGAAGGGATAGATCGCTGGTTGCAGGAGCAGCAAGGCTGCGTTTCGGGAATCCGAACTGCCGTGCGCACCGGCGACACAACACCAGGCGAGCGGCAACGCATGATCAGAAAACCGCCGCAAATCCTCGTGACAACGCCGGAAAGCCTGTATTTGCTGCTGACTTCAGATTCCGGTCGAAGCATGCTGGGTGGAGTCAATACCGTTATCGTGGATGAAATTCACGCCGTGGCCGGCAGTAAGCGGGGCAGTCACCTCAGCCTGTCGCTCGCCCGCCTGGATGCACTGGTAGCCAGGCCACCACGCAGGATCGGGCTTTCCGCCACCCAGAAACCCATCAAGCTGATTGCCAACTTCCTCACCGGTGGAAAAGCCTGCGAAATCGTCGATACCGGGCATCAACGTGAACGTGATTTGCAATTGCAGTTGCCGGAATCTCCATTGATGCCGGTTATGGCAAACGAGGTATGGGAAGAAATATACGATCGCCTGGAGACATTGATCGATGAACACCACACCACCCTGATATTCGTCAATACTCGCCGACTCGCTGAGCGCCTCGCCCGCCACCTTGCCGAGCGGCTCGGCGAAGATGCCGTAACCGCTCACCATGGCAGCCTTTCGCGGGATCACCGCCTTCAGGCGGAGAAGAGCCTGAAGGACGGGCGATTGCGCGCGCTGGTCGCCACCGCGTCGCTGGAACTGGGAATCGATATCGGCCATATCGACCTGGTGTGCCAGATCGGCTCTCCAGGCAGCATCTCTGCATTCATACAGCGAGTGGGGCGTGCGGGGCATGCCGTGGGTGAAATTCCGAAGGGACGCTTGTTTCCCACTACCCGGAATGACCTGGTAGAAAGCATTGCACTGTTGCTCAGTGTCCGCGATGGCGAACTGGACCGGGTGAGCATACCCACAGCGCCGCTTGATGTGCTGGCGCAGCAACTGATCGCGGAAGTGAGTGCCAGGGAATGGGATACCAGGCCTCTTTACGCGATGGTGCGTTCAGCCTGGCCCTATCGGAATCTTGAGCAAAAGGATTTTGACCAGGTCATTGATATGGTGGCCGCAGGCTATGCCACGCGCAGGGGGAGACGTGCGGCTTTTCTTTACCACGATGCGATCAATGGCAAGTTGCGCCCACGCCCCAACGCGAGGCTGACGGCGCTTCAGAACGGCGGGGCCATCCCGGATCACTTCGATTACGAGGTAGTGATGCTGCCGCAGGGTTACCGGATCGGTTCGCTGAACGAGGATTTTGCCTTCGAAAGCATTCCCGGCGATATTTTCCAGCTGGGAAATACCAGTTACCGGATCCTCAAGATCGAGCAGGGCAGGGTGCTGGTCGAAGACGCCAAAGGCCAGCCCCCCAACATCCCGTTCTGGTTCGGTGAAGTTCCCGGCCGCAGTGATGAACTATCGCTGGCTGTATCGAATCTTCGCCATGATTTTGAGCAGCGGCTGGAGCAATCCGGAATTGGTGAAACGGCGGCCTGGCTCATGGATCAGGGTATTGAATCCGCCGCCGCAGAACAGGCTGTCAGCTACATGGCAGGGGTCAGGGACGCACTGGGCTGTATTCCGACACAGGACCGGATTGTCTTCGAACGGTTTTTCGACGACACAGGCGACATGCACCTGGTGATCCATGCACCGTTGGGTTCAGGAATTATGCGCGCCTGGGGCCTGTCATTGCGCAAGCGATTTTGCCGTCATTTCAATTTCGAATTACAGGCCGCCGCGCTGGAAGACAGCCTGATCCTGTCACTGGGTGAAACGCATAGCTTTGAAACACAGGACGTGCCGGCTTTCCTGAAATCAGCCAGTGTGAAAAACGTATTGATCCAGGCCTTGCTGGATGCACCGATGTTTGAGCTTCGATGGCGCTGGACTGCAACCATCGCCCTGGCGGTCCAGCGTATGCGCAATGGTCAGAAACTACCGCCGCAATGGCAGAGAAACCAGGCGGAGGACCTGGTGGCGGTTGTTTTCCCCGACCAGATTGCCTGCCTGGAGAACATCCGTGGTGAACGTGAAATCCCCGATCATCCACTGGTGCGCCAAACCATAAACGATTGCCTGACCGAAACCATGGACATCAAGGGTCTGGAGGACTTTTTGCAACGGATTGAGGCGGGACTTATTGATATTCGTTGCCTGGACCTGACCGCACCTTCGCCCCTGTCGGCGGAGATCATCAATGCCCGGCCCTATGCCTTCCTGGATGACGGCGATGCAGAAAATCGTCGCACCCGCGCCATCAGTCACACTGCCGATGACCTGGCTAACGCGGCGACGCTGAGTATCATCAGTGTCAGCGCCACTGAACAGGTCAAGGCTGAAGCCTGGATCCAGCCGCGCAACCCCGATGAACTGCACGATGGTTTGCTGCAACTGGGTTTTCTGACGCAAGGGGAATACAACAGCGGATGCTCCAGTAATGGCGCAGCCGGTGATGCAGCCCTTTGGGGTAAATGGTTTAACGCGCTGGCCGGGGAAATGCGTGCCTGTCGTTTACGTGTCCATTCCCCCGGGATGGGAAGCAGGACCTGGTGGGTGGCAACGGAACGGCTGGAAGAATTCCAGTCGCTGCACGAGGATGCTGAAATACAGCCCGATCCTTCTGCCGTATTTGAATCGCAAGGTGGATTCGACCGGCAACAGGCGCTGGTAGAACTGTTACGGGCGCGTTTATCAGGCCTGGGCCCCGTTGATGTTGCCACGCTGGCGGAAGATTTCGGCCTGGAAATCTCTGTAATCGAGCAAGGGCTTATGGCCTTGCAATCAGAAGGCTACGCCATTGTGATGAATCCCCCGCCGCGGGGAAGCAAGCCGGATGCAGACGCCCGGCAAAGCGTCACATGGTGTGAAAGAAGACTATTGGCCCGGATCCACCGTTACAGCCGCGAACGGCGCAGAAAGGCGACCAGGCCCGTTCCGCCCGCCGCCTACATGCGTTTCCTGCTGGACTGGCACGGGCTGGGCGAGCCTGCCGGAGAACTGGAGCAGGTACTCGGCCTGCTGGAAGGCTGGACCGCACCGGTTGCGGCCTGGGAACAGGGCTTGCTGGCTTCAAGGTGCGCTGATTATTCTGCGCAAAGACTGGATGAACAGTTCCTCAGTGGTTTCGTGACCTGGTTCAGGCCACTTGGCCAGGCGCCCAATGCCCGGCAACTGGTGGCGGCCACACCGATAACAATCGTTCCCCGCCGCCATACCGGAGCCTGGCAGGGTGACAATCCAGACGTTGCCAACGCACCGGAGGGAGTGGGCGCCCGCTTGCTGCAAACCCTCGAAAAAAACGGGGCCATGTTCAGTGATGACCTGGAACACGAATCCGGTCTGCTCCGTCCCCAGTTTGAGCAGGCCATTGCCGCGCTGATCGCCAGGGGCTTGATTACCGCGGATGCATTTTCACCTTTGCGCTGGCTGATACGGCCGGAAGCCGAGAAGCGAAAACAGCAAAAGGCGATGCGCAGGCGAAGGATGAGCCCAGCGGGTGCGATGCTGGGTCGCTGGAGCGCTGTAGGCACGGCAACACACGCCGACCGCGAAGAAACCTTCCCGGAGCAGGCGAGGCTTGCAGTTCTGTGTGAGACTCTTCTGCGCCGGTATGGCGTCGTTTTTCGCGCTGTCCTCGAGCGTGAAACCCTGCTGCCACCGTGGCGGCAACTATTGCGCTATTTGCGCCGCATGGAGGATAGAGGGGAAGTCCATGGCGGGCGCTTCGTGGACGGTTTTTCCGGAGAACAGTTTGCACTGCCAGAAGCGGTGGGTCTGTTACGGCGCCACGCCACCATGCCAGACCAGGAGCAACTGAGAGTCATCAATGCCACCGACCCCCTTAACCTGGGTGGAATCATCACGGCAGGGGTTAAAACACCGGCAAAAGCCGGAAACCGGATATTACTGGAAAACGGCGCACCTGCCGCACGCCTGCAAGGCGACGAAATTGAACTGCTGCCCGGCGCAAAGGCCGTTTCTGCAATAGAAGCAGAACGGCAGCTAAGAGTCGTCGTGGGAAACCATTTGCGCGCGACCTTTCGGAGCGGTCGGCCCCGAGGGACCTCTTACATGTAGG
>JAIVWI010000157.1:0-7361 GCA_048636595.1 Oceanospirillum sp.
AGCTACACTGCAAAATCCGGATCCTTCGTGCAATATGCGGGAAAATAATCATGCAGGAAAAAGTCAAATTTGAAGCCAGCAGTGGAGTGACGCTGTCCGGTGTTCTGCACACACCCAATGCAGGCAGCCCGAAGGCTTATGCCTTGTTTGCACACTGTTTTACTTGCACCAAGAACATCAAGGCCGCATTCAATATCGCTGAAGCATTGTGCGCGGAAGGCATTACGGTGCTGCGCTTTGACTTTACCGGGTTGGGTGAGAGCGAAGGAGATTTCGCAGACACGCATTTTTCCAGCAACGTGCAGGACCTGGTGGATGCGGCTGCTTTCCTGAAAAAGGAATACCATGCGCCGGAAATCCTGGTCGGGCATTCTTTGGGCGGCACGGCCATCCTGGCTGCGGCACACCGGATTTCTTCAGCAGTTGCTGTAGCGACGATTGGCTCACCTGCCGATGCGGCTCACGTGCTGCACCTGCTGGACGACGACCTGGAGACCATCGAACAGCAGGGTGAGGCCTGTGTGAGCCTGGCCGGCCGGCCGTTCCAGATTCGTAAGGACTTTGTGGATGACGTGCGTTCGCAATCCGTGCGCGACGGCATCCGCAGCCTGCGCAAAGCACTGCTGGTGATGCATTCCCCCATCGATGAGCTGGTGCCGGTGGAAGAGGCGGCTCGAATCTACAGCAGCGCCATGCACCCCAAGAGCTTCATTTCGCTGGATGATGCAGATCATCTGCTCAGCGATGAACAGGACTCCCGTTATGCCGGCCATGTGCTGGCAGCCTGGGCGAGCCGGTTTATTCACGATCAGGACCATGAACTGGAGCCAGCTCCGTACCGGTCCGGAAAGGTGGTGGTTTCAGGAAAGACGGAGGATATCTTCCAGGTGGCCATCAATGCGGATGGGCACCCGTCAAGGGGCGATGAGCCTGAATCTTATGGCGGCACCAACCTGGGGCCTTCTCCCTATGATCTGCTGTCCGCGGCCCTGGGCAGTTGCACGGTGATGACGCTCAACATGTATGCACGCCATAAAAAACTGAAGCTGGATTCCGTTCGTGTCGATGTGCAGCACGGCAAGATTCATGCGAAGGATTGCATGGAGTGCGAATCGGAAAGCGGCAAGATCGATCGCTTTGAGAGCACCATCCATCTGCAAGGCGAACTCACCGTTGAACAACGTGAACGCCTCCTGCAAATCGCAGCCCGTTGCCCGGTGCACCGGACCCTGCACAGCGAGATCAACATCAGTAGCAAACTGGCAGACTAGTGCTCTGTCAAGCCTGAATTGATGGGTTCAGCGAGTCGTGAAGTGGTTGGGCGCCAGGCACGTCTCGCCGGCAATGGCTGGTCCTTGCCCAGAGGCGTAACACCGCGAACGACCGCTTCACGGCTCGCCCGAAGGGAGCTACCCAGATATCCCAATACTGTGTTACAGCCCTTAAGAAGGACCAGGCCATTCTTTGCGGTCTGCGCCTTGTCTTGGAACATCTGGGTAGCTCTGAACCCATCAATTCAGGCTTGACAGAACACTAGGTAATAAGGCGCACTGTAAGAGGTCGCTTGCGGCCGACCTTTTCAGAGCTTTTCGGCCCCAAGGGACCTCTTACAATAATAAAGTGCCTTCGACTTGAAAATCGCGGTGGACTGCCAGCCAGGGCAGCCCGCTTTCGCGCAGCAGCGACAGACCGTCATCTACACTGGCAAGCATAGCCAGCGTACTGACCGAGCCGGCCACCAGGCAACTGGGAGCCAGTACGGAGACAGCAGCCAGACCGCTCACTGGCCAGCCGGTTTGAGGATTGATGATGTGGCCGTAGCGTTTTCCGTCGATCTCACTGTAGCGCTCATAGTCGCCGCTGGAGGCGAGGCCGCCGGATTGCACCTCGATAGACGCAATCGCTTGCTTGCCGCCATCCGGGTGCCGAATGCCTGTTTGCCAGCCTCTGCCGTCCGGATGTGGGCCCATGAAGTGCAGGTCGCCGCCCAGGTCTGCGTAGCCTGATTCGAATCCCATGGATTTAAGGATTCCCGCGGCACGGTCAGCGGCATATTCCTTGACTACACCGCCGAGATCCAGGGAAAAGCCAGCTGGTAATTCCAGGCTCTCGCCATCCCAGTTCAGACGGCGCCAGCCGGTTTGCTTCAGGGCTTTTTGAATCTGTTGCTCATCCGGGAGTTTCTCAACTTGGTCCCAAAGCGCGGACAGCGCGCCTGCAGTAACATCGAACAGGCCGCCGCTGACTTCGAATTGTGTTTGTGCGTAGTCCAAAAGGGCGGCGGTTTCACGGTCGACTTTTACGCCACCGGTTCGGGCTGCCTTGTGCTGGATTCGCTGCAGTTCGCTGTCATCCAGGTAGTGTGAATATTTACCGTCCAGGCGGTGTACTTCGGATTCGGCCTGGCCAAAGGCCGCCAGGGCGTCGCTGCGTGACCTTGCGTACAGTTGAATTTCGCAGGGACAGCCCATGCTGGTGAAGTGGTGTCGAAAAAGACGCACGATCAGAGCCGCAGTTTGAATGCCAGCGTCAGGCGCCAGAAATCCACCAGTCCCGGTGTGTTCTCCGGCGTGCCGGAAAGGGCCAGGGATTCGTCACTGTTGTAATACTCGGCTCCGGCGGAAAACGACCATTTTTCCTGCCGGAACCTGGTGTGGAGGCGGTAACTCAATGCGCCATAGGTGGCGAGACGATAATCGCTGCTCCAGTATCCGTCTTCCGGCAACTCGAAATAGAAAGGTGCATAAAAATCAGGCGCCGACTGGCTGTAGTAGCGGATGGAAGGGGCTATTTCCCAATTGTGTCCCAGCGGTTGCCGCCAGGCGGCTTCCAGCGTGTGGGCGGTGATTTCCCAGTCGTCGCGGAAAAACCGGTAATCGATGACAAGTGCAGCCCGGGAGCGTTTCATGTATTGCCGGAAGCGCGTGGTCCAGGTAAACATCACCCGCCGGTCAGGACGGCTGTCATTCAGCACATCGTCATTGATCCACGCCTGTTTGTACGGATCAGACAGGAAACCGGACTGCCGGGTCAGGGAAATAGTGCTCTGGATGACCGCGTTGCGGTTCAACACCTGTGTTAATCCCACTGACCCGGAAAGACTGTCTCGCGTGGCATGCTCGATACGTCCGAAGAGAAGGGCGTCGGTCGGCGAGATTTCATCATCCGAATAACTCCCCCCCCAGGACCAGGTACGCAAACCATCTTCACTGTCTTTCTCCCCGGAATAGCTGGCGTACAGTGCCTCGTAGTCATCTTCGATGGAGTAGCCAATGGCGGCTTTATGGGTGAAACCGTTTTTTCTCCGTGCGAATGACAAGTCGCCCTGGTTGCGATTTTCCCGGATGGTGGCTCCGCTCATGACCTGCAGCGGACCGCCGGGGCCGGGTATCACATACCAGGGTGAGGAACCGCTCATGGCCTCGTGCAGCAAGCCCAGTTCCAGCGTCCAGGTCTCGTTGAGGTTCTTCACCAGCCGGAATTGGTGAGAGTCGATCTCGTAACGCCGCGGGTCGCCAAAGGCCAGTTTGTCCAGCGGCAGTGGTTCCTCATCGTAGTGTGTATAACGATAATCAACGGTTTCTTCGGGTGCTTCCTGCGCCAGCAGTTCCTGCATGCCGGGTAAACCCAGGCTGGAAATCAGCAGCGAATGTACCGTTTTTGAGAACCTGTCCATACCAGGCTTTTTAACTGGTCCTAATTACAACCACAGCCGCCACCTGCCGCACCGCCACCACCCGATGCGGCCTCCTTGCTGCCGTAGACATGTTCATCCATCGCCGACAGCAGGGCATCGCCATCCAGCGCCATCTGTGGCTGCGCCAGGCGGCCACGTTCCCAGGGTTGTACGGGCGCGCAGGCAGACGAGGTTATGAGAGAGAAAGCAAGTATCAAAATGTACGGGCTATTGGAGCAATGCGCGAATTTCATTTTCAATCTCCTCGATATGCGAAAGCTCGAAACCGGCCCAGGCTTTCACGATTGTCCCGTCTGTATCCAGCAGGTAGGAAGAGGGCATAACCCGGATCTGCCACTGGCTGGCCGTTGCGCCCTCAGGGTCGAGCAGGATGGGGTAACTGACCGGGTGTGACTCCAGGAAACGGAGCGCATCCTTGCGGTCCTCATCCAGGTTGATGGCGATGATCCGAACCCGGCTGGAAGGAAAACCGGCCTGCATTTCCTCGTACAGGGGCAGGGATTTCCGGCAGGGTCCGCACCAGGAAGCCCAGAAATCCAGGTACACAATCCTGCCCCTTAAATCAGCCAGGGCCAGTGGCGTATCTTCTCCCAGCCTGGGCAGCGAGAAAGCCGGGGCCGGATCGCCTGTTTCCAGGGCCCAGGACGGTCCGGCAACCGAGAACAGAATGAGCAGCAATGGCACCAGGCAGACCCGGGTACGCGGGCAGTAAACATCACTCATCGCATGATCCTGGCCTGGTCATGATTTAACAGACCGGAATGAGTGTATTCTCCTTGCAATTCCATTGTGCGGGGCTATAGTGATATTCCCTTTATTTGAGGCAGGAAAATGCGCCGCACACCGCTATATCAAGCTCACGTGGCAGCCGGGGCCCGGATGGTGGATTTCACCGGCTGGGAAATGCCGATCCATTACGGATCACAAATCGATGAGCACCACCAGGTGCGCAATGACGCAGGGATGTTTGACGTCTCTCACATGACGGTGGTCGATATTCGCGGTCCCCAGACACGTGAATTCCTGTCTTACCTGCTGGCCAACGACGTTGCCAAACTGCAACAGCCCGGCAAAGCGCTTTACAGTTGCATGCTGAAAGAAAAAGGCACCGTGATTGATGACTTGATTACCTACTTTCTCGCCGAAGACTGGTTTCGCCTGGTGGTCAACGCAGCGACCCGCGACAAGGGCCTGGCCTGGCTGGAGCGGCAGGGTGCGGCGTTCAGCGTGGCGATAACGGAACACCATGAACTGGCCATGATCGCGGTGCAGGGTCCGCAGGCCCGGGCCAGGGTGCTTTCCTTGCTGCCCCCAGAAGACGCCACGGCGGCGGCTGCGCTGAAACCCTTCACCGCGGAGCACCACGGTGACCTGTTCATCGCCAGGACCGGGTACACGGGTGAAGACGGTTTCGAGGTTTCACTACCCGCTGACCAGGCGGAAGACTTTTGGCAGCGCCTGGTGGACGCAGGGGTCGCCCCTTGTGGCCTGGGAGCACGCGACACGCTTCGTCTCGAGGCCGGCATGAATCTATATGGCCAGGATATGGATGAAGACGTCACGCCTCTGGAGTCCGGGCTGGGCTGGACAGTGGCGATGAAGGACGAGCGCAGGTTTATCGGCCGGGAAGCGCTCGAGGCCCAGAAAGCAGCAGGAGTCAGCCGGCGGCTGGTCGGACTGGTGCTGGAAGGCCGTGGAATATTGCGGCCCCACCAGAAGGTGCTAACCGCCAGCGGTGAGGGTGAAACCACCAGCGGCGGATTTGCACCCACCCTGCAAAAGGCCATTGCCTTTGCACGGGTTCCTGCGGGCGCAGAGGATTCATGCGAAGTGGAGATACGAGGAAAGTTGCTGCCAGCGAGGATTGTGAAGGCGCCGTTTGTGCGCAATGGCGCAGCCTGCGAAGGGATATTGTGAGTGCTACCGGCTTTTTCGAATTCGGTGCTAGAATATTTTTGCTACAAACATTGAGGGACATCTGAAATGAGTGAAATTCCATCTGATCTGCGTTACAGGGACAGCCATGAATGGGTCAGGGTAGAGGGTGACGGCACGGTTGTTGTCGGCATTTCAGACCATGCACAGGGAGAGCTGGGTGACATGGTTTTTGTCGAGTTGCCTGAACCCGGAATGAGTTACGACCAGGGTGAAGCCTGTGCAGTGATCGAGTCAGTGAAGGCGGCCTCTGATGTTTACGCTCCGCTGTCCGGCGAAGTCGTGAAGGCCAACGGTCAACTCGAAGATTCTCCGGAACTGGTCAACAGCGACCCCTACGGCGATGGCTGGCTGTTCCGGCTGCTTCCGTCAGATGCATCGCAAATAGAGGGCCTGTTGGACGCTGAGGCCTACGCTGAACTGCAGGAAGACTGATTCCGCTAGGGTTGGGCTGCCTCGCAGGCCGGCACATTGTCCTCTATGATTCGCTCGATGGGTATTTCACCCGAGAGTTCCAGTGTAGGGATCTCGTAGTTCAGGATACCTGCCTTACAATCGCTCCAGACGATTTCGATGGTGGCGCCCTCCATTTGTACCGTATCGACTGGAGGCTCAGCCGAATCGAAGACCATGCCGCTTGACAGGAATACATTCAGCAGGGCGGTATCTCCCTCGTACGGCCCCAGCGCTGTGAGCCAACGGTGGCCGGGTTCACCCAGGATCGCACTGACGTCCTCCGGCGGACGTACCGTGTCGTAGGTAAACCAGGAAAGGAAAATGGATTTCGATTCCTCCCATACAATGATAAAGAAGCCCTGTCCGGCGGTATCCGGGAAAAACCAGGCATCGCTGATTGCGGAGTTGATCAGGAAGGGGTCTTCAGCGGCTCCTGTGACGGTCACGTTCTTGCTGGTGGAATCACTTTGCCCATCGTTGTCGGTAACGGTCAGTTCGACGTTGAAAGTGCCGGCGGCGGCATAGCTGTGCGCCGGGTTCTGCTGGCTGGATGACGCACCATCGCCGAAATCCCATGACCTCGAAGCGATGCTGCCATCGCTGTCGGTGGACTGATCTGTGAAATTGCAGGCCAGGTCGGTACAGCTCGAAGTGAAGTTGGCCACCGGGGGTACCGGGTCCGCTTCAACCACAACCACTCGTCCGTTCATGCGCGAATCACGATTCTGGCCCGGAGTACTGTGGACGGTGCAGTAATACAGCACTTCCTCGACCGAGTTGAAGGTGCGTGAAAACGTGAACGAAGAAGCTGTGATGGAATTCCAGCGCCTATTGTCCTCTGTAACATCATGCATGGCCCCCCCGGCCGCATTGGTCCAGCGCACCGTGTCACCCACATTGATGGTGATGTCGTTAGGAGTGAACCGATTATCCACGACCGAGACGTTGTGGGTTGCAGCTGTCGCAAGTACGGGAAAGGCTGCCAGCCAAAAGGCTGCCAGGGGAATGGAAGATAGTTTCAACATGGGCCTGCTCCGCGAATTGAACGTTTTCACGCACCTGTCTACGAAAAGACCTTATATATGATAGTTATCTTACATTTGATTCAAAATTTGGAATCAAATTCGCTAATAATGCCAAACCAGTGGCAAATGCAAGACATCAGGACCTGTAGTGTAGAGGTCTGGCTGTAAGAGCCCCCAATTGTAAGAGGTCCCTTGGGGCGAATTGTAAGAGGTCCCTTGGGGCCGAAAAGTTCTGGAATGGTCGGCCC
>JAIVWI010000158.1:0-7358 GCA_048636595.1 Oceanospirillum sp.
GCTATCGCGTCGGGCCGGAGTCTGCCGGCGCCAACCCCGGACCGGCGTGTTATCGCCGTGGTGGTCCATTGACGGTTACGGACTGCAACGTCATGCTCGGCAAGATCGTTCCAGGCTACTTTCCGCACGTATTTGGTGCCAATGGCGACTTGCCAATCGATGCGGCAGTGGTGCATAAGTCATTTTCCAGCCTGGCTGCAGAGGTTACGGCCGCCACCGGGGATACCCGCACACCTCAGCAGGTGGCGCACGGGTTTCTCGAAATCGCCGTTCACAACATGGCCAACGCGATTCGCAAGATATCGGTGCAGCGCGGCTACGACGTCTCCGGGTACACGCTTAGCTGTTTCGGCGGCGCGGGCGGCCAGCATGCATGCCTTGTTGCTGATGCGCTTGGAATCTCACGCGTTCTTATCCATCCCTATGCGGGGGTATTGTCGGCCTACGGCATGGGTCTTGCCGACCGGCGGCTCATGCGCGAGCAGTCCGTGGAGGCACTTCTGGCCGATGATCTGATGCCGGAACTGGAGGGGATTCTTGGCGGTATCGAGCGCACTGGACGCACAGACATGCAGGCTCAGGGTGTCGATGAAGAAAACATTAGCGTGGTACGCAAGCTCCACATTCGTTACGACGGCACCGATACGGCGCTGCTGGTGGATTACGGCGGAACGGAGGCCATGGTCGCCAGCTTCGAATCGGCCCATCGCAAGCGGTTCGGATTTATTCATACGGACAGATCGTTAATCGTCGAGGCTGCTTCGGTGGAAGTGATCGGCGCCGGAGACGTAACTGATGAAACGAACGGCGATACCCCACGACATGAAGACGGCCAGGATCGAACGGGTGAGCCGCTTACACATGTAGACATATACACCGTCAACGCTGGCCGCAATGGCGAAGGGTCGATCGAAGCTCCGGTCTTTTCTCGTGATCAGCTACCGGTGGATACTCCCATCGAAGGCCCTGCGATCATCATCGAGGCGAACAGCACTATTGTTATTGAACCGGGTTGGTGCGCGCGTTTGACTGAGCGCGATCACCTGGTGCTGACACGAGTTACAGCGCTCGCGCGGATGGCTGCGGTGGGCACGCAGGTAGATCCTGTGCGCCTGGAAATCTTTAATAACCTGTTTATGTCGATTGCGGAGCAGATGGGTACGACACTGCAAAATACCAGTCACTCCGTGAACATCAAGGAACGTCTGGATTTCTCCTGCGCGATCTTTGATGCGCAGGGTGAGCTGGTGGCAAACGCACCGCACATACCGGTGCACCTGGGGTCCATGGGCGAGAGCGTGCAAAGCGTCATCAGGCATTGCGCCAAAACCATGAAACCGGGCGACGCCTACGTAATAAACGCCCCTTATAATGGCGGTACTCACCTGCCTGATATCACCGTCATTTCACCCATTTATGATGATGCGGGCGAGCACATCCTGCTGTATGTCGGCTCACGCGGACATCACGCCGATATCGGCGGGATTACGCCAGGCTCGATGCCTCCCAACAGCATCTCAATTGAACAGGAAGGCGTGTTGTTCGACAACTTCAAGCTGTTGGATGCAGGTCAGTTTCGTGAGGCCGAGCTGCGAACCTTGCTCGCGTCCAACCAGTACCCCGCACGTAACCCGGACCAGAATGTCGCAGATCTCAAGGCGCAAATTGCAGCGAACGAGGCAGGGGTGCAGGGATTACGCAAAATGATCGATCATTTTGGCCTTGCAACCGTGCGCGCTTTTATGGGCCACGTGCAGGACAATGCGGAGGAGTGCGTACGGCGTGTGATTGATGTGCTCAAAGACGGCAGCTTCACCTACCCGTTCGACGACGGTTCAGTTATTCACGTCAGCATCAGCATCGACAAATCAAAGCGTCGGGCGCGCATCGATTTCAGCGGCAGCTCAGACCAGCAAGCGAACAACTTCAATGCACCCGCTGCAGTCTGCAAGGCGGCTGTACTCTACGTGTTCCGCACGCTCGTGGATGACGATATCCCGCTCAACGCGGGATGCCTCAAACCGCTTGATATCATTATCCCGAAGGGCAGCATGCTCAACCCCGAGTACCCTGCTGCAGTCGTTGCGGGCAACGTCGAAACATCGCAACGCATTGTGGATACGCTGTACGGTGCACTCGGCATGCTGGCGGCATCGCAGGGCACCATGAACAATTTCACCTTCGGCAGTGCGCGCTGGCAGTACTACGAAACCATCTGCGGCGGGTCCGGCGCCGGCCCGGATTTTGATGGCACTGACGCCGTGCAAACCCACATGACAAACTCGCGCATCACAGACCCCGAGGTCCTGGAATGGCGTTTCCCGGTGCTGCTGGAAAGCTTTGTCATCCGTGCCGGTAGTGCTGGCGCAGGCTTACACCACGGCGGCAATGGCGTGGTGCGTCGTTTACGTTTTCTCGAGCCCATGACGGCAGCGATACTTTCAAGCAGCCGTGAAGTACCGCCTTTTGGCGTGATGGGGGGTGAGCCCGGAGCGGTGGGGCGAAACCGGGTCGAGCGTGCCGATGGGAGCACGATCCAGTTGTCAGCTTGCGATCAGTTCGATATGAATACCGGCGATGTTTTTGTTATCGAAACCCCTGGTGGCGGGGGTTACGGCCGTGTAGAACACAATGAGAACATGAATAATTCTCGCTAAATAATTCACGAAATATGATTCGCATATATCGTGATATATCAGACAAATTACCCTTCCTCGTCACTGTCCCAGTCAAGGAAAGAAGGCAACTCGGCATTAATTGCATGCTCGAAGATCAGCCCGGTCTCGATATGGGCAACCTCCTCCCGGTCGGTAAAAGCTTTCATCGCCAACTCACGAAGATGTTCCGAATCCCGGGCCCAGACATGAACGAGAAAATCCGTGGACCCTGCCACGTGATACAACTGGTTCACTTCCGGAGTATTCAGCGCATGGGTTCTGAACGATTCCACATCCTCGTGTGATTGCCGCTTGAGCCTGACCGCGATCATGGCCTGTAAACCAACACCGAGATCTCGTGCATTCACATCGGCATGAAAACCACGCAAGGTGCCGTTCCGTCTCAGGTTGCGTACCCGCGTAAGACAAGTAGATGGCGCCAGGCCGACCTTCGCGGCGATTTGCTTATTGGAAATGCGGGCATTGTCCCGCAACAGGCGGATGATTTCGAAATCGATTCGATCCAGTGACTTTTGCATAGGGTGGATTGTATTACACCCTTACAGGAGATGCGGAATCAGCAGGTGCTTACTCCCAGAATGAAGACTCTATTTCCATCCAGGGTGGGTTCAACAGTGTTATTTCCGCAAACACAGGGCAGTCTTCACGGTGCGCAGAAGGCAGATATCCAATGGACATCAGGAATTCACCCGTGATTTCGCCACCGGTGAATTTGAATGTCTTTTTGAACAGCTTTACCCAATCGGCCTTTCTCATTGGGTGATTCGCTCGCAACCAGGCGGCGAAGCCTCCGTGGCTGTTGCGCATGGCCAGGATGGTGCGGGCATTCACTATCGCCGCATTGACTTTCAGCCTGTTGCGAATAATCCCCGGATCGTCGAGCAAACGGGCCCGGTCTGCCTCCCCGTAAGCCGCCACCTTGTCGACCACAAAATCACTGTAGGCCGCGCGAAAGCCATCGCGTTTCTTCAGCATCAAATCCCAACTCAAACCTGCCTGGTTAATCTCGAGCAAGAGTCGCTCGAACAACTCCGGCTCACTGTCGGTCGGGAAGCCGTGTACACGGTCATGGTAAGGGCCGTGAATTTCATTTCCAATGGCAAAATCGCAGTAGCTGGACATCAGCAAATTCCGTATTCAAGTTGTCCCGATGCTACCAGAGAATGAAATGGCAGGCCTCGCAAAAGCTGATCGTGTGACCAAAGTACCTTGATGAATCCGGGCTACCCTGTTTTATGTCGGCGGAAGGCGCTGTCATACTGCGGTCATGACCCGTATCCAGCGTGAGCAAAAAAACTGAACCCGGAAAAGCCAAAAGGGCTCCCGACTTCATTCGTATTGCTGCTCTATTTTTTTTCCGGAGCCCTGGCCCTGGTCTATGAAGTAGTCTGGGCCCGCATGATGATGCATGTCTTTGGGTCCACCGCCATTGCCGTGGGCACTGTTTTGGCTGCATTTATGTCAGGCATGGCCATTGGCAGTTGGACTATTGGAAAAATCGCCGACAGAAGCCATAATTGTTTGCGTCTCTATGCCTGGCTTGAAATCGGTATAGCCCTGGCCGCATTGATTTCCCACATTCTGCTGGGCCGCATAAGCCCTGCTCATCTGGCCATTTATGACCTGGTTGGCTCCTCCACAGCTGTCTTTGCCTTTGTGCGGTTCCTTTTGGCCTTTTTGCTGGTCCTGGCGCCCACCGTTTTAATGGGGGCCACCCTTCCTGTGCTGGCCCGCTACCTGGTGAACCGCCAGACAATGGTCGGTATCAAGCTGAGCACTCTTTATGCGACCAATACCTTTGGGGCGGTCACCGGTGTCGTGTTGACGGGATTCTTCCTGATTGGCAGGTACGGCATCCATATTCCGGTTTACATCGCAGTGATTGGAAATCTTTTAATCGGATGTATCGCCTGGATGGCGTCGCTGCGTATATCGGATTCGCCGGCTGCTTCAATGCCTTCTGCCGCCGAACCTGATGGCGACCTGGCCAGCAAAGACAGGGCTCTTGGCCCCGGGACCTTTCGCATCATTCTGTTTGGCCTTGGAATATCCGGCCTTACTTCTTTTGCCTATGAAATTTACTGGACCCGGTCCCTGGTATTTATCATGGGAAACTCGACTTATGCACTGACCACCATGCTGAGTTCGTTCTTAACCGGCATCGCCCTGGGGGGGTATCTGATCCGGTTTTTCCTTCGCCGCATTCAGGACCGGGCGGTGATTTTTGGCTGGATCCAGGTTTTCCTGGGTGTATTTTCGGCACTGGCCCTGCCCTTGTTATTTTTCATTTCTGACCCCCGGACTCTGAGCCAATTTCTCATCAATTCTTCCAACCAGGTTTTCCCGCTGATCTTCTCAGGATTTGGCGTGGCCTTTTTGGTCATGCTCGTTCCAGCCATTCTGATTGGCGCCACTTTCCCGCTGGTGGGACAAATAGCCGTCAAAGATGTACGCGAAACGGGCTCATCTGTGGGGAGGATCTACGCCATCAATACCCTTGGCAATGTGTTGGGGGCCCTGTTGCCAGGATTTGTTTTACTCAACTGGCTGGGCATTCAAAAGGGCATACTGGTGATGGCGGCTCTCAACGTGACCCTCGGATTTGTGATCCTGTTTTTGCGACTGACAGATCCATCACGACACCGGATTTGGCGGCTGGTCTTGCCAGTAGTTTTGGTCTTTGCCGTGATCATCATGAGTCGCACGCCGATTCATTTCCAGTTCCCCTCAGACGGTGAACGGGACTATTACCAAACGCTTTTCTATCGGGAAGGACCTTCGGCCACGACCAAGGTTTATTTGAACCCCAAAACAAATGAAAAGCACATGAGTGTTGACGGAATTGTTATTGGCGGCACCGGATTTGCCGAGTTCAAACAACTTCTGCTCGCGCATTTACCAAAACTACTCCTGCAAGATGTTTCCAAAGAACTTTCGGTTGGTTTGGGCTCGGGAATCCTGGTGGGAGAAAGCCTGCGTCATGCCGGGGTTAAGGAAATTACCGCTGTGGAAATTGAACCCAGCGTAATCGGTGGTGCGAGGTGGTTCGCGCAAGAAAACCATGATGTTTTAGAGAACCCGCAACTAAAGACCGTTACCGATGACATTGGTAATTTCCTGCGCACCACAACGGACGCCTACCAGGTCATCACAGCCGATGAGAAAACAGCCGATGAATACGCGTCCAACGGCTTTTCGTACTCCCTGGACTATTATGCCCTGTTGCGGCGCCACCTGGCGCCTGGAGGCCTGGTGGCGCAATGGGTCCCGACGACTCTTCCGCCCAGACAGTATCAAATGATCCTGAAAACCTTTTCCCAAAGTTTTCCCCACGTACAACTCTGGTACTTTTTACCCGCCTACAAAAGAGGCCCTTTCAATACCATACTGATTGGTTCCAGGGAGCGGATTACGGTTGATTACAACCATATCAGTCGCCAGTTTGCCGAATATCCAGAGGCTTATCAGAGCCTTGTGCCCTATGGGTTGACCTCAGCCGAGGCAGTGCTTCCTCATTTTGTAGCTGATGAAAAAATCATCCGCAACGCAGTCAGGACCGCTTCTTTAAACAGCCTTGACCACCCGCGCTACGAGTTTTTTTATCCGTGGGACTACGCGATTGATAAAGAGAAGAAATTCATTACCAATCATGATTTCATATTAAAACTCAAGCGCGAGGCTTATCCGGATTATCTCGCCAGTCTTGGAAAAAACATGCAGGACACCGCCAGGATCAAACAGACCTTTGCCGCGGAATTTCGTTACCTGGAAGGATTTCGAAAATTCCTGGCCGGGATCCCACTCACTGAGCAGTATCGTATTTTTGACGACGCCCTCGCCGTGGCCCCATGGAACGACAGCCTGAGGGCCCGGATTTTTTCCCAGTATTTGCATATCGCTTCCACCCGCACAAACCCATCAGAACGGGCGCGTCTTATGCAACGGGCTAATGCCCTGTACGAAAGAAATGGAGATTGACGATGGGAATGGTATTTAATAGTGCAGCCGCCCTGGTTTTGGATGCGTTAATTGTGCTGGCGTTTATCGTCCGGGTCATGTTGCGACCGAACCGGCAGCCAGCGTCCCGGATCGCCTGGATTGTCGTCATCGCCACGTTGCCGGTGATTGGTATTCTGACCTACATCCTGTTCGGAGAGGTGAACATCGGCCGACGTCGCGTGGCCCGGTTGCGCAAGGTCATCGATGGAATGCCCGGCATCGCCCCGGTGGCAGAAGGAGATGAGGAAAATATCGAGGCCAGAATACCGGAACGATATGAGCAACTCTTCCGGGTCGGGAAGTCGATCAACGGATTCCAGCCGGTTGGCGGCAACTCGGCGCTGCTGATGAAGGATTCGAATACCGCTATCGATGCGATGGCGGCAGACATCGATGCAGCCCGGGATCATGTGAATTTGACTTTCTATATCTGGCTGCCGGACAACAACGGCTGCAAAATCGTCGAAGCGCTGAAGCGTGCAGCGGCCCGCGGTGTTACCTGCCGGGCCATGGCCGACGATCTCGGTTCGCGCATCATGATTAAGTCAGAGCATTGGAAGGCCATGCGCGAGGCCGGCGTGCATGTTGCTGCGGCTCTTCCGATTGGCAACCCTCTGCTGCGACCGTTCAGAGGCCGTATCGATTTAAGGAATCACCGCAAGATCGTGGTTATCGACGGCT
>JAIVWI010000159.1:0-7327 GCA_048636595.1 Oceanospirillum sp.
GATGACCGGGGTCAAAGGCCAGGGGTGTGAGAGCTGGATATATCTCTTTCTTGAAATAATTTCTGAGCAATTTTCGCTGTTTGCGTTTTAACTGATCATAATGAAGGACTTTAATACCCTCCTTTTTCAATTTTGGAAGCAAGTCATTTTTCCAGCAATTATAACTTTCCTCCAGTTTTGGAAGAAGCTGCTGCCTTATCAGCGTAAGGATTTCGCAGGGATATTCAAGGCGATGGCAGGGTTGCCGGTAACGATTCGTTTGCTTGACCCGCCGTTGCACGAGTTCCTGCCCCAAGCCGACAACCCGGAAGGCCCGGGCCGGGTTATTTGCTGTATCGTTGTTCATGGGCACTGATTTCCTGTTCGTTTTGCAAGATGAAGTCCAGTTGGTCGATCCCGCGTGTCAGGCAGAAAACAGAGAACGGGTCCAGGGGAAAATCAAAGGTTCCATAATCCCCTACCGTCAGTTCACACCTGCCGATGTCAATGTTTACTTCGCTGTCCGGGTGCTGGTGCAGATACTCGATAATGTGCGCTTCAGCAGTGACCGGAATGAGGCCGTTCTTAAGTGAATTGTTGCGGAATATATCAGCAAAACGGCTGCTGATAATAGCCCGGAACCCAAAATCGAGCAGCGCCCACGGTGCGTGCTCACGGGACGATCCACAACCGAAATTACTCCCGGCTACCAACACACGCTGGCGGTCCGGCTGGTGGTCAAGTAAGGGGTTATTGTCCTTTATAGTACCATCTTCGTTAAAACGCCAGGCATAGAAGCAGAATTTCCCCAGCCCTTCGCGTTCTGTCGTGGTTAGAAACTGGGCCGGTATGATTTGGTCCGTGTCGATGTTATCCAGCGGAATATTGTACGTATGCGAACGTATCATGACTTCCGGTGATGTTCCCTGTTCAGTCATTGTCCGCCTCCAGGAACTGCTGCGGACTGCTTACCTTGCCGGTAATTGCGCAGGCCGCTGCCGTCAGTGGACTGGCCAGGATGGTACGGCTTAGCGGCCCCTGCCTGCCCTTGAAATTCCGGTTGCTGGTGCTGACCACCAGCTCGCCCGGTGCAGCGATATCACCGTTCATACCGATACACATGGAGCAGCCCGGTTCACGCCATTGGGCGCCGGCCTCGGTGAAAATACGGTCCAGGCCTTCGGCTTCAGCGGCCCGGCGAACCTCTTCGGAGCCGGGAACGACCAGGACGCGCAGGCCGTCCGCCACTTTGCGGTTTTTCATGATGCCGGCCGCGGCGCGTAGATCACTGAGTCGCGAGTTGGTGCAACTGCCAATAAAAACCACATCCACGGATTCATCCGCCAGTGATTTGCCTGCCTGGAATCCCATGTAATCCAGTGCAGCGGCGATGGACTCATTGGCGCTGGTTGACGGTATCGCTGCATCAACAGCCACCACCATTCCGGGATGGGTGCCGTAGGTAACTGAAGGCCGGATGCGGGTGGCGTCGATGTCCACCTGCGCATCGTATGCCGCACCCGGATCTGTTTTCAGGGTCTTCCAGTCAGTCACGGCGGTATCCCAGTCCGCGCCTTTCGGAGCCATGGGCCGTCCTTCAAGGTAATCGAATGTCGTGTCGTCCGGCGCAACCATACCCGCCCGCGCACCGCATTCGATCGACATGTTGCACAGGGTCATGCGGCTGTCCATGTCCATCGCCCGGACGGCGCCGCCGTAGTACTCGATCACTGAGCCGGTGCCGCCGTCCACACCGATTTTACCGATAATGTGCAGGATCACATCTTTGGCTGTAACGCCCGGTGCGAGTTCACCCTCGATACGTATTCCCAGCGTTTCCGGCTTGCTCTGCAACAGGCACTGGCTGGCCAGTACATGTCCGACCTCGGTGGTGCCGATACCGAATGCCAGCGCGCCGAACGCCCCGTGGGTGCTGGTGTGGCTGTCACCGCAAACGATGGTCATGCCGGGCCAGGTTGCGCCGAGTTCCGGGCCCATTACGTGGATGATGCCGCGGTTGGGGCTGTCCCAGCCATGCAGGACGATGCCGTGTTCCTCGCAGTTCCGCTGCACAGTCTCTACCTGGGCCTGCGCCTGGCCGGTGACATAGTGGCGTCTGCCATCGGCGTCAGGCGGTGAGGTTGGTGTGGAATGATCGATGGTGGCCAGGCAACGCTCTGGACGCCGCACGCGTAATCCGCGCTTTTTCAGTTCAGCAAAAGCCTGGGGGGTGGTTACCTCGTGCAAAAGGTGCAGGTCAATATAGAGAATGGCCGGTGTCTCGGCAGATTCCTCCCTGACCAGGTGGCGCTGCCACACCTTTTCGAACAGCGTTGAATCAGCCGGCGGCTTTTGCGGCATCTGTCACCTCCGGATTATCAGTTTTTCGTGCATAAAAAAATTCCTTGCTGACTCAGATGGCGGCGGCAATCCGGGGTTCTGAAAGATCTTTACCCTGGTGTTGGTGGTGCCGGTTCATGATGCTCACCATGGCCTGGGCCGAGGCTTCAACGATATCCGTGGAAACGCCGGCGCCCTGGTAGCGGCAGGGACCAATGGTGGCGCGTACCGTGGCGCGGCCCTGGGCGTCGCTGCCGGTAGAGACCGCGCTGACCTGGAATTCTTCCACGTGCAGTTCTTCGTCGATGATTTTCCTGATCGCGTTCACAATGGCATTGACCGGGCCGTCGCCGCGGCCGCTGAATATACGCGGCGCCCCACCGTCAAATCGCAGTTTCAGGCTGGCTTCGGCGCTCTGGTCGCTGTCATCGACTTCGGTGTGAATGGAGATGGCATCCAGGCGCCAGGGGCCAGTTTGCTCCGTTCCCAGTACCAGCGCTTCAATATCTTCGTCATAGACGCTCTTTTTACGGTCTGCCAGTTGCTTGAACTTGACGAACAGCTGTTCCATCTTTTCCCTGTCGATGGAAAATCCCAGGATTTCGAGGCGGTTGCTGAAAGCATGGCGGCCGCTGTGCTTGCCCAGCACCAGGGTGTTTTCAGGCACGCCGACCGTTTCCGGTTTCATGATCTCGTAGGTTTCCGCGTGCTTGAGGATGCCGTCCTGGTGAATGCCTGCCTCGTGGGCAAAGGCATTGCGCCCGACGATGGCCTTGTTGGGCTGAACCTGGGAACCGGTCACTGCCGAGACAACGCGGCTGGCTGGATACAGTTTCGTGGTATCGATGCCGGTCTCCAGCTTGTAGCGGTCATTGCGCGTGCGCAGCGCCATCACGACTTCCTCCAGTGAGCAGTTGCCGGCGCGTTCGCCGATGCCGTTGATGGTGCATTCCACCTGGCGCGCACCGCCCTCGATGGCGCCCAGGCTGTTGGCTACGGCCAGGCCCAGGTCGTTGTGGCAGTGGCAGCTCAGGATGACCGAATCCGGTTTGTTCAGATGGTCGCTGAGGTGCTGGTATTGCTGGCGGATTTCGCTGGGGGTGACGTAACCTACGGTGTCCGGGACATTCAATACGCGGGCCCCGGCATCGACCGCGGCCTGGAAGTATTCCACCAGGTAGTCCATTTCCGTGCGGCCCGCGTCTTCGGCGGTGATTTCAATGTCGTCAAAAAATTGCAGACCGTACTCGATGGCCCCGGTGGCCTCATCGATTATCTGCTGTTTACTCATCTTGAGCTTGTATTCACGGTGGATGGGGCTGGTGGCTATGAAAATATGCAGCCGCCCCTTGTTGGCTGTTTCCAGGGCCCGGGCTACGGCGTCGATATCGCTCCGGCGTGTGCGTGACAGGCCGCAGATGGTGGCATTCAGGCCCAGTTCGCCCACGGCCTTCACGGATTCGAAGTCGCCATCAGATGCTACCGGGAACCCGGCCTCGATCACGTCGACACCGAGGTCCTCCAGGGTCCGCGCCACCTGCAGTTTTTCCTGCATGTTCATGGAACAGCCCGGTGACTGCTCGCCATCGCGCAGGGTCGTGTCAAAAATATGTACGTAATCAGCCATGATCGGCTCTCCTTTCTGGGTTCGTGTTGGGCGTCGCGGACATCATCAGCGGGTCTTATTCGTTGATCCAGCTCATCTGCGCACGCAGGGCGGCGCCAACTTTCTCAATCGGCTGGTCCATATCCTCCTGTTCCATGCGGCGGAAGTTCTTGAGGCCGGACTCATATTCGGCGGCCCACTCCCGGGCAAATTTGCCGCTGGTGATGTCATCGAGGACTTCTTTCATGCGTTGTTTGGTTTCAGCGTTGATGATCCGGGGGCCGCTGATGAAGTCGCCATACTGGGCGGTTTCACTGATGAACTTGTTCATCTTGGCCAGGCCGCCTTCGAACAGCAGGTCGACGATCAGTTTCAATTCGTGCATGCATTCGAAATAGGCGACTTCGGGCTGGTAACCGGCTTCGACCAGGGTCTGGAATCCCTGCACCACCAGTTCCGTTGCGCCGCCGCACAGCACGGCCTGTTCGCCGAACAGGTCGGTTTCGGTCTCTTCCTTGAAGGTGGTCGTGATAACGCCGCCACGTGTACCACCGATGCCATGGGCATAAGCCAGGGTGCGGTCGAAGGCCTCGCCGGAAGCGTCCTGCTCAACGGCCATCAGGCTGGGCACGCCTTTGCCTTCCTGGTACTGGCGGCGGACCAGGTCGCCCGGGCCCTTGGGCGCCACCATCACCACGTCCATGTTGTCCGGTACCTTGATCTGCCCGAAGTGGATGTTGAAGCCATGCGCAAACAGGATGGACGTGCCGGGTTTTGCATTGGGCAGGATGTCCTCGGCGAACACTTTCGGCTGGACCATATCGGGCAGCAGGATGGCGATCATGTCGCCCTGGGCTGCGGCTTGCGCCGGTGTGGCAACCGTCAGTCCGTCTGCCCTGGCCTTTTCCCACGAGGGGCCGCCTTCGCGCACGCCGACGACGACATTGACGCCGCTTTCGTGAAGGTTGTTGGCGTGTGCCCGGCCCTGGCTGCCGTAGCCGATAATGGCAACTGTCTTGCCCTCAAGGGGATCTAGGCTCGCGTCTTTTTCGAAATACATGGTCATGGTGCAATTACTCCTGGGTTGCTTGTCTGGTCATTTTGTTGATGGGGGAAAAGAGGTTACAGCGCCTTCCGATGCGGAAGACACCAGGTATGCGTACTTGGCCAGTGCGCCTGATGTATAGGCCGGCTTACGGGGCCGCCATTCGGAACGGCGGGATTCAAGGTCTGCATCGGTGTCGATGCTCCGTTTGTCCACGTCGATGGTTATCCTGTCGCCATTGCGCAGCAGCGCAATGGGGCCGCCGTTGGCGGCTTCCGGTGCGATGTGGCCGACCACAAAGCCGTAACTGGCGCCGCTGAAACGACCGTCGGTCATCAAGGCAACGTCGTCGCCCAGGCCCTGGCCGACCAGAGCGGCGGTCACCGCCAGCATCTCGCGCATGCCCGGGCCGCCGCGGGGGCCTTCATTGCGGATCACGATGACATCGCCTTTGTTGATTTCGCGGTTCTGCACGGCATGGAAGCATTCTTCTTCGCTTTCATAAACACGTGCCGGTCCGCTGAAGGAGAATTCGCCATGGCCGGCCAGCTTGGCGACACAGCCCTCGGGGGCGATGTTGCCGTAGAGAATGCCGAAGCCACCTCGTGTCTCCAGTGGCCTGTCAAAGGGGACAATCACTTCCTGCCCTGGGCTTTCCACGGCTCTTGAGGCTTCTTCGAACAGGCTGTTGCCACTGACGGTCGGGGTGTCCGTCAATCGGTCCGCTTCCCTCAGCTTTTCAATGACCAACCGGGTGCCGCCGGCCAGGAACAGGTCGGGGGCCATGAAACGGCCGGCCGGTTTCAGGTCAGCGATAATCGGTGTGCGGCGGGATATTTCATCGAATTCGTCGATGTTGAAGTCGACGCCGGCCTCGCGGGCGATGGCCAGCAGGTGCAGCACGGCATTGGTGGACCCGGCGGTTGCGGTAACCACCGTGGCGGCGTTGCGCAGTGATTCATGGGTGACCATCTCGCGCGCACTCTGTCCTTCCTTGACCCGTTTCACCACCATTTCGCCGCAAGCGCGCATGGCCTCAAGCTTGTCCGGATGTACCGCCGGAATGTCGTTCACACCCATGGGCGACAAGCCCAGCGCCGTCATCACCTGGGCCATGGTGTTGGCGGTGAATTGTCCGCCGCATGCGCCGGCGCCGGGGCAGGCGTCCATTTCGACTGCCCTGAGTTCATCATCATCAATCTTGCCGGCGGCGCGGGCGCCCACCGCCTCGAATACGTCCTGGATGGTGATGGGTATGCCGTTGTGAGTGCCGGGCATGATGGATCCGCCGTAGATCACCATGCCGGGAATATCCAGGCGGGCCAGGGCCATCGCAGCAGCCGGTATGGTCTTGTCGCAACCAACCAGCACGACCACTCCGTCCAGGCAATGACCCCGGGTGACCAATTCGATGGAGTCCGCCACCACCTCACGGGACATCAGGGAGCATTTCATGCCCTCCGAGCCCATCGCGATGCCGTCGGTGACGACGATGCTGCCAAACTCGACTGGCGTGCCGCCGGCGGCACGGATGCCCTCTTTCAACGGTTCAGCCAGGTCCCGCAGGTGCATATTGCATGGTGTGACATCCGACCAGGTGTTCACCACTGCGATCATTGGCTGGTAAATCTGTTTGTCATCCAGCCCGGTCGCACGGAGCATGGCGCGGGCCGGCGCCCGGTCAGGTCCTTTTTTCATTTGGTCGCTACGCATAATCTTGCCCCGATATGTTCCTTATATATTCAGTAAAAAAAAACCCGCAATTTCTGTTGCGGGTTTTCAGCTTGTTTGTTGTTTTGCTTCAGCCTGTCCCCGCACCTCTTCCAATAAGTAGAAGCACAATAAGCGAAACCAGAATGAGGAGGCTGAGGCCACGGTTTTCCACATTCAACCTATGCGCGGACAGGCCACCGAGGACCCGGTAGGCAACTTTAGTCACACTGACATTTCGCGCATGCATGCTGCGGATAAAAACATAGCGAATTTTTGAAGTCAACAACTTTTTACTCTCCCCGCGCGCTTGCCAGCTATTGTAAGAGGTCGCTTGCGGCCGAAAGCCCTGGAAATTTCGCGCGCAAGCACGCTCTTACAGTTAGCGTCCTTTCGCTATAAACAGTGGATAAAAGACCCAAGCCATTCCAGCGTAATCTTTTGTAAGAGGTCGCTTGCGGCCGAAAGCCCTGGAAATTTCGCACGCAAGCACGCTCTTACAGTTAGCGTCCTTTCGCTATAAACAATGGATAAAAGACCCAAGTCATTCCAGTGTAATTTTTAAAGAGTAGCGTAAAATGGTTGAACAAAGCGAGTACCCGGCAGAGTGTCTGAACCAATCAACATCCTTTTTTTATGCACCGGCC
>JAIVWI010000160.1:0-7220 GCA_048636595.1 Oceanospirillum sp.
CATACACCAACAACCGGGGCCAGTTCATTCTGGCCCCGGTTGTTTCGATCGTGAATGGAAAAAGTGGATTTCGCTGAATTTGAGGTATAGAAGAATAAAGGCTGCTTTTTGGTTAAATTCGGACAGGGGCGGTGCCCTACATTCTGGTAGCAGAGCGGTCGCCAGGGAAGTGGCAACTAGCCTGCATATCGCATGAGCAACTCCAGTCAATTTTTTCCGTACCGGTGATCATGTTTTCGAAAATCTACAAAAAGCTCTCGATGATCATCAGAAAAAACTGAAGGAACTACATTCAAAAAAATTGATTCGCACGGACAACCAGCCGATAACACCACCGGCGACGCCCAGTGATTTGAGCGCCAGTGCGGTAGCCCATAACCAGATTGACCTGAGTTGGACGGATAATGCCCTGGACGAAACCGCGTTTGAGGTAGAGCGCGCGGATGGTGGCGCCGGTAACTGGAGCCTGGTGGCAATCCTGGGCAACAATGTTACAACGTACAGTGACAACAGCGTCAGTGAACTGTCGAGCTATGACTACCGGGTCCGAGCCATGAAAGGCGCGACCCCATCCGCGTACAGTTTTACCGCCAACGCCACCACGCCTGAAGCACCGGTTGGTGCCATCAGCCTGGACGCCAATGGCTACAAGGTGAAAAGGAGGCAAACAGTGGATCTTTCCTGGAGTGGGGCGGCCGGTACCAACGTGGACGTCAAGCGCGATGGTGCCTTAATTGCCACCACGGCCAATGACGGCGCCTACACCGATAACATTGGCCAGAAAGGCGGCGGCAGTTACGATTATGAGGTCTGTGAAGCGGGTACTGCAACCTGTTCTGATCCTGTCACCGTGGCTTTCTAGGGAGCAAATATCAGCAGTTTCTCTGACGACAGCCCCGGCAGCGGTACAATCAAATACCGCGTGAAGGCGACAAATTTGCAGGGCGACTCTGCATATACCAATGTAGTAAAAATCTGACTTCTGGCCAACTGCAGCCCATGGCTGCAGTTGGCGAAGTTGCCGGAAACGTCAGTCCTGATGGTGGTGTTTGGCTGGTTTATAGTGTGATCTCACCGCGTAAATAGAGTATCGCATCGCCGGCAATCTGAACGCGATCACCCAGATCCTGGCAAAACAGTTCCCCCCCTCGCCTGGAAATCTGCCGCGCGTGCAAATCGGGTTTATTCAACAACCGTGACCAGAACGGAATCAGTACACAATGCGCTGAGCCGGTCACCGGGTCCTCCGGAATGCCGTAACTGGGGGCAAAGAAGCGCGACACAAAATCGCAGTGATCGCTCCCGGAAGTTACGATAAACCCCCGGCACTCCAGTTCAGACAGCCGGGACATTCGCGGTTGAAGGTTCCTGACCTGATCTTCATTCGCCAGGAGGATCATCAGATCCTCCCCTGCAAGGTATGTTTCATTCAGCTCACAGCCCAGAGCCTCTTCGAGGCCTTGTGGTACAGGCGTGGGATGGGAGGCTATTGCCGGAAAATTCATCTCCAGCAGACCGTTGCGCCTGGTCACGTGAAGCGGCCCGCTCTCCCGGGTATGGAAGGTGATTTTTTCTGCCGGCCAATCCAGGCAGTCGAACACAACCAGCGCGCTCGCGAGGGTTGCGTGACCGCAAAGAGCAACTTCCGCTACCGGCGTGAACCAGCGGAGTTCGAATTCTTCACCTTTGGCTACAAGAAAGGCTGTTTCCGACAGGTTGTTCTCCTCGGCTATGGCCTGAAGAACCGGATCTTCCAGCCAGGCGTCGAGAATACAAACGGCTGCCGGGTTCCCGGAAAAACGCTCAGATGTGAAGGCGTCAACCTGGAATAAGGGAATATTCATACACCGCCTCCTCTTAAGCTACCACGTCAAATAGTCTGCCCACTGCCGCTGTCAGGCCCATGGCAAGAGCCCCCCAGAACGTAACCCTGATGGCGCCGATGGTAATTGACGCTCCCCCGGCGCGCGCTGCCATGGCGCCCAAAACTGCCAGGAATATAAGCGACAAGCCGGCGACCAGCGGTATCAGATGTGCCTCGGGAGCAGCCAGTACCGCGAGCAATGGCATCGCCGCGCCAACAGTGAATGTTCCTGCTGAAGAAAAAGCCGCCTGAATCGGTCGCGCCCTGGCCATATCGAATATGCCAAGCTCATCCCTGGCGTGCGCCCCGAGTGCGTCGTGGTCCATCAACTGTTCCGCCACTTGCAGCGCCAGGTCGGAATCGAGCCCTCGTCCCTCATAAATAGTTGCGAGTTCATTGAGTTCAAACTCACCGTTGTGGTCCAAATGGCGTTGCTCAAGCTCCAGTTCTGCTTTTTCTGTATCTGCCTGGGAACTCACAGAAACATATTCACCTGCCGCCATGGACATTGCTCCCGCGACCAGGCCGGCGATTCCCGCGAAGAGAATATCGCTGTGTGCGGCCTGGGCGGCCGCAAAACCAATAATGAGGCTCGCTGTTGAGACAATGCCGTCATTTGCTCCCAGGACGGCAGCACGCATCCAGCCTATACGATGTGATCGATGTGCTTCATTGTGATTCATAAGCGGTTTCAGCCGTACGGAGTACTCAGGTGTGAAGGGATGGTTTCGAATGCCAGATATCCCGGTCGTATTCCCGGATGGTCCGGTCTGAGGAAAACCAGCCGACATTCGCGGTGTTCAGAATGGCTGAACGGAACCAGCGGTGATAGTCACGGTAGGCGGCGCCTACATCGCGCTGGCGTTCCATGTAGGACCCGAAATCAGCGGCAATCATGAAATAATCGTGGTGATACAGGTCACCCAACAGGGGGCTGAAACGCTCCGTGTCTCCTCCTGAGAAAGTGCCTTTACCGATTTCACTGAGCACCCTCGAAAGGAGTTCGTTCTCCTCGATGATCTGTCCTGGGTGATATCCGTGTTGATGCCGGTCACGGACTTCATCAGCGGTCAGGCCGAATATGAAGATATTTTCTTCCCCCACGCGCTCCAGGATTTCAATATTCGCACCGTCCATTGTGCCAATGGTCAAGGCGCCGTTCAGTGCCAGTTTCATGTTGCCGGTGCCCGATGCCTCCATCCCTGCAGTTGAAATCTGTTCCGACAGATCTGCACCGGGAATGATGACTTCGGCACGGGTAACATTGTAATTGGGCATGTAAACCACTTTTAACCGGTCGCCGATGACGGGGTCGTTGTTGACCGTTTGAGCAATATCGTTGATCAGTTTGATGATCAGTTTGGCCGTGGTGTAGCTCGGCGCTGCTTTCCCGCTGAAAATCTTGACCAGCGGCAACCAGTCGGCATCCGGGTTGGCGCGGATATTCAGGTAACGCGCGACCACCTGCAGGGCGTTCAGCAACTGGCGCTTGTATTCATGAATTCGCTTGATTTGTACATCGAAAAGGGCATCGGGAGAGACCACCATCCCGGTAAACGCCTTGATCTCCGCGGCCAGTGTTTCCTTGTTTTTTCTCTTGGCCAAGGCAAAGTCATCGAGAAACGCGTCGTCCCCGGCAAAGGGCGCCAGGTTTTGAATCTGTTCCAGGTCGGTGATCCAGTTATCACCAATGGCCGCAGTCACCAGGGCGGACAGTTCCGGGTTGCAGTTGTGGAGCCAGCGGCGCGGCGTGATGCCGTTGGTCTTGCTGATGATGCGCCCGGGATAAACCCGGTGCAGGTCCTTGAATACGGTCTGTTTCATGAGTTCCGTGTGCAGTGCGGATACTCCATTGACCTTGTGACTGCCGATGAAAGCCAGGTTGCCCATGCGGACCACACCTTCGTGGTCGTTGGACAGGTCGAGGGCCTTGATGCTTTCGGGCGTAACCTCGACCCCGCTTGACTGCAGTTCCTGGATACAAAAATTGTCGATCTGCTCGATGATCTGGAAGTGGCGCGGCAACACGGCCTTGAACATGTCCAGAGGCCATTTTTCCAGGGCTTCGGGCAGCAGGGTGTGATTGGTGTAGGAAATGCAGGAACGGGCAATCTGGAAGGCGGATTTGGCGGGTATATCGTGCACATCCATCATCAGCCGCATCAGTTCCGGAACCGCTATTGCCGGGTGTGTATCGTTCAGTTGGATGGCGGCGTGATCGGGTAGATTATGCAGATTGTCATGCACGTCCAGGTAACGGCGCACCAGGTCCTGCAGTGATGCCGATGTGAACAAAAATTCCTGCTTCAGCCGAAGTTCCCGTCCCTGTGGTGTTGAGTCATCGGGATAGAGCACACGTGTCAGTGTTTCCGCCCGTACTTCCTGCTGAGCAGCCTGCAGATAATCACCCTGGTTGAAACGGGCCAGGTCAAACAGTTGTCCCGGCCGGGCCGACCAAAGCCGTAGCGTATTAATGTGCTTAGCCCCCCAGCCGGCAATGGCCATGTCCTTGCTGGCTGCGATCACCTCCTCGCTGGGCTGCCACCTGGCCTCAGCACAGGCGTTGGCATCGGCGACGCCGCCAAAAGGAATAAGGTAGCGGCTTTCCGGGCGTTCGATTTCCCAGGGGTTGCCGCCCTGAACAAGCCAGTCTTCGGCTTCCTCGGTCTGCCAGCCGTCAGACAGCCGCTGCCGGAAAAGGCCGTGCTCATAGCGCAGACCATAGCCAAAACCAGCGATACCCAGGGTCGCCATCGAATCCATAAAACAGGCTGCCAGCCGCCCCAGTCCACCGTTGCCCAGTGCAGCATCGGGTTCTTCATTCAGGATTTCATCCAGGTCTATGTCCAGGTCTGCCAGAGCCTGGCGGCATATTTCAGTGATGCCGAGATTGGACATCGAATCTTCCAGCAGGCGGCCGATCAGGAATTCCATGGAAAGGTAGTAAACCCGCTTGGCATCTGTTTCTTTAACGTGCCGCATGGTGGCCAACCAGGGATCCATCAGCCGGTCGCGTACTGCCAGGGTCACCGCTACGCACCAGTCCCGGGGAACTGCATGTTCAGTGTCTTTACCGACAGAATAGACCAGCCGCTGCAGGATGCTGCGTTTGAAGTTTTCTTTTTCGAGTATGGGTACCATGCGTGGGCGTCATTGTGCTCAGGATTAACCCGCGATTCAACTACAGATAGCGGGAACGTGCAAGGGCATTTCTTACGTGGATCCGCGCAAATTCCTGATGAATACGTTTGCGGGTTGAAATAGGCTGTGGATAGACATCGCAAGATGTGGCTTGCCAGCTAAATCTGTATGATGCACATTGCTGTTTTCCAGAGACCGTCCGGACACCGATCAGATCCTTTCATGGACTCCATTAACGACACATTTAACGACACTTTGCGCCAGGTCTTCGGCCTGCATGAATTCCGCCCCCACCAGGAGGAAATCATCGAGCAATTGACTGGCGGTGGCGACGCTTTCGTGCTCATGCCCACCGGTGGTGGAAAATCACTGTGTTACCAGCTCCCGGCGCTTCATCGCCCGGGTATGGCCATAGTCGTTTCTCCCCTGATTTCCCTGATGAAAGACCAGGTGGATGCCTTGCTCGGCAACGGCGTGAAGGCGGCTATGTACAACTCGACGCTGAAGCAACACGAGGCGCGTGAAGTACTCAGGCAATTGCATGGCGGGGAACTGGACCTGCTCTATGTTGCCCCGGAACGGATGATGAATCCGGGATTCATCCAGAGCCTGGAGAATGTGGAAATTGCCCTGATAGCGGTGGACGAAGCGCATTGTGTTTCACAGTGGGGGCATGATTTCCGGCCCGAGTATGCCGCCCTGGGTGATCTCAGGCAGTTTTTCCCCGGGGTCCCGTTGATCGCGCTGACCGCCACGGCCGATCCACATACCCGCGAGGATATCGTCAATGTGCTTGGCTTACCCGGTGCGCCGCGCTATATCACCAGCTTCGACCGGCCCAACATCCGTTACTCGGTGCTTGAAAAACATCGTCCCCAGAGCCAGTTACGGCGCTTTCTTGCCCGGCGGGAAAACGAGTCCGGCATTGTTTACGCACTTTCCCGCAAGCGGGTGGAAGAGGTTGCAGCGTATCTGCAGGAACAGGGTTATTCTGCCGCGGCCTATCACGCGGGGCTCAGCAGCGATACCCGCAAGCAGGTGCAGGAGCGTTTTTTGAAGGATGATCTGCTGATCGTTGTAGCGACCGTCGCATTCGGGATGGGTATCGACAAATCCAACGTCCGTTTTGTCGTTCACTACGACCTTCCCAGGCACCTGGAAGCCTATTACCAGGAAACCGGCCGTGCCGGCCGCGATGGTTTGCCAGCTGAGGCTCTTTTGTTGTTTGGCCTGCAGGACGTAGCCATGGCGAGATCACAAATTGAAAGTAAAACCAACGAGACTCAGCGGCGTATCGACGCTCACAAACTGAATTCAATGGTGGGTTTTGCGGAAAGCCTGACTTGCCGCAGGCGTGTCCTGCTGGGTTATTTGGGTGAAACGCTGGAGGAGGACTGCGGGAACTGCGACGTTTGCCTTGAACCACCCGAAAAGTTCGATGCTACCACCTCCGCCCGGAAAGTTATTTCCAGCGTGTATCGTGTCGGACAGCGTTTCGGCATCAAGCACGTAGTGGACGTCCTGAGAGGCGCAGACACGGAGCGGATCCGCACATTTAACCATGACCGGTTGACGACCTACGGCATCGGGGAAGAGCACACCCACGCCGAGTGGACATCCATTGCGCGGCAGTTGATCCACCGCGGCTACCTCGTGCAGGACATTGCCAATTACTCTGTGCTGAAACTCACACCGCAGGCTCTGCCCTTATTGCGGGGTGAGGCGCAACTGGAACTGGCCGTGCCCCGGACCAGGGAAAAGACGGTGAAAAAGAAAGCGCCGAAATCGACTATCAACCTGAATACTGATGAATTGAGGTTATTCGAAACCCTCAGGGAAATCAGGAAGCACCTGGCAGAGGAGTCGAATGTGCCGCCCTATGTCATTTTTGGAGATGCTTCCCTGGTTGAAATGTGTCGCGACAGACCGGCAACCGACGAGGAATTTCTCGAGATCACCGGTGTAGGCCAGGTAAAGCTGGAACGGCACGGTGAAACTTTCCTGGAGGCAATCGCCCGGGATGAAGCGGGTTAACCGTTAATTCCACTGTAAGAGGTCGCTTGCGGCCGATATGCATCAACTTTAAACAGCGGTCGGCCCCAAGGGACCTCTTACAGATGTGTTCGGCCCCAAGGGACCTCTTACAGATGTGTTCGGCCCCAAGGGACCTCTTACAATTGTGTTCGGCCCCAAGGGACCTCTTACAGTTCTGTTC
>JAIVWI010000161.1:0-7194 GCA_048636595.1 Oceanospirillum sp.
TCCACCCCGCGGCAAAGCCAGCACGATAACATCATCGCGCTCCTTGTAATCCTGCAATGCTTCCGCCAGCGCCTGGCCAGCGGCTTTGCGGTTTTTTACAGGCAGTTCCAAATCCGGCTCCCGCAGGAAACCCAATAAGGTAAAATTTAGCAGAGATTTCGCCAGTGCACACTGACTGGTGTCATGTCGGGCTGACAAAGGACGTAGCCAAATTCGGCACCGCCCGGCAGGGCTTTCGGTTGATTGCCGTGTGGGAAATTAACAAAAATGGATACGACATCCATACTAAGCAAGAACAGAATTCACATTGGCACTTCCGGCTGGTCCTACGATCACTGGAAAGGTCCCTTCTATCCTGAAAATCTGCCTAATGATCAAATGCTGGATTACTACATCCAGCACTTTCAGACTTTGGAGATCAACAACTCGTTCTATCAACTGCCTCGAAAATCAACACTGGAACAATGGCGTGACGCGGCCCCCGAAAGCTTTGTGTTCACAGCCAAGGCCAGCCGTTACATCACCCACATGAAGAAGCTGAAGGATTCCGAAGAGAGTGTTTCCATTTTTCTGGACCGCATCAGCATGCTGGAAGACAAACTCGGACCCATATTGTTCCAGCTGCCTCCACACTGGCGATTCAATGCAAAACGGCTAGGGAACTTTCTGCGCAATCTGAGCAATGAGTTCAGGTACGTCTTCGAGTTCAGAGACAAGAGCTGGTTGAATGAACATACTTACGATCTGCTTTCCCGATACGATGCGGCATTCTGTATCTATGATCTCGATGGATTTTTGTCACAGAAGAAAATCACCACGGAATTCGTCTATGTGCGCCTGCATGGCCCGGACGGGCCCTACCAGGGTAGTTACGATAACCGTACGCTGGCAGGCTGGGCGGGGACCTTTTCCACCTGGTCAACACAGGGCCACGCGATATTTTGTTATTTCGACAATGACCAGGCCGGTTACGCAGCGCAGAATGCCGGGCGCCTGCAGTCCATGTTGCAGGAACAGTCAAAGAAAAACTGAAAAAGGCCTGGATTTGGGTATAAGCAGAAACAGGTTGGTGAGTCCCGGGATCTGCCGGATCAATTTGTTAATGCCCGCGCATTACCTTATCCGTCTTCCAAGGGCTCCTCTTCAGGTCTCCCCTCACCCCAATCGTCCACGGGTTCTTCTTTCCTCTCTTCCGGAACTCTCAGCCCGGCCCGGCGTTTTTCATCCAGTTCATTGAAGGGCGCATCCCAGTCATCGCGTGACATCTCGGTGCCACTGGATGTCACGTCGTCTTTTTCAATGTTGTCCATTGGCCCCGTCCAGTCCTCGGGCGCTTCGATGCGTTCGATATCAAACTCGTACCACTCATCCAGGGTGAATTCGCCAATCGTTCCATCAAAATACTGCACCTGAACGGTCCTGCTGTGATCATCAAGAGCGCTCACAAAGAATTTTTGTGCCTTTTCCGGATAGTGGTACCAGAATCCAACAATGGGATCGGCTTCAGTGGTCATATTGGTTTACCTGTCAGTCTCGGCCTGCACCCGGCTAAATAAGCCAGCCGGATTTCACGCTCGCCTCTCTGTAAAGCGTAAGCTTCTTTCTGATTGTGCAGCAGCGCGACTCCCATAAGCTCCCGAAGCCATTCATGCGTAGTCTGCAGTGTTGTTTCAAAAACCGGTACATGGTTTTCTGCTTTTACCATGAGAGTATCCTCCGTCAACAATCACAATTACAGTTTGCATCAAAGCCTGTCGGAATGCCTTGATTTCAGTCAAAAACAACGAGCAGGGCTACAAAGGCCAGAATACAGGCACCAACCAGACCAGGAAAACGACCATCAGGCTACAGGTCGCTACGGGAGGTACTCCACCGCCGGTTGCTGGCGCACCGGCTGGGGATAAAAACTCATCAATTTGTAAACCGCGGGGTCCAGACCCTCAATCACAGGCAACCCCAGCAACTTGGCAGCCTCGGCCGTGAGCGGATAGTCGTGCGTCCAGGTGCCGGTGCTCAAGGTATGCGCGGTTCGTTCAGCCTCGGCCTCGGCCATCCGCTCCAGCAGCAGATCCTTCACGGCGTTCTTGGTCTGGGCGATAGCCTTCGCGGCAACATCCGCCAGGATCAGGGTCATGTCATCGATCTCATTGGGATCTTTACGCCCCACGGCCGCGAGTACGGAAGCCGCGGGATACGGACCCACCTGTGGATCAACAGGACCCAACATGGCGTGACTGTCCATGACGATTTCGTCCGCCGCGAGTGCGATCAGGGTTGCACCGGACATGGCGTAATGCGGTACGTGCACGGTTACCTTGGCCGGGTGTGCTTTCAAGGCGTGTGCAATTTGCAAGGCAGCAAGCGCCAGCCCGCCGGGAGCATGGACGATCAGGTCGATAGGCGTGTCGTCATTGGTCAGATGAATGGCACGGATGATCCTCTCGGAATCATTGATGTCGATGTAGCGCATCAAGGGAATGCCGAAAAATGCCATCGAAACCTGGCGATGGATCAGGGTGATGACACGGCTGTGGCGGCTTTTCTGGATTTCTTCGATCTGACGCACACGCAACCACTCCAGCCTCTTCTGTCTCACGAACGGCTGCAATACCACGAATAGAAACAACACCAGGAACAGGTCACTGATTGCCATATGCTGTTACCTTCAACCTTGCTCAGAATCACCCGACGATATGATGTTTGCCAATGACGTACACCGTGCTCGCCTGGGGGCCCTTTTCACCCATCTCCTCCACGAACCTCACTTCGCTGCCTGTTTCGAGTTTGCTGAAATCGGTATCTACTACGCTGTTCTGGTGGAAATAGACCAACCGGCCATCCAGAGTCTCGATATTTCCATAACCCTCTTCGGGAAAAAGCTTGGCGATCCGTCCGTGCGGTGGCGCCTCGTGGCGCTTCACTTTTCCCCTGCGGCGCCGGGCATAGTCCTCCAGCTGACGGCGCATGGCATCAAATGCGTCGCGAATGGCGACGTACACATCCTCGTGGGCATGGTGTTGATCCGGTTCCCGGCTGACCACCAGCTCTTTATCCGGCACAGTTATATTAATCCGAACGCGATATAGCTTTCCTTTGTGATGGTGTTTGTGGGGCGCTTCCACCGCCACACGACAGCTCATGATCTGATCGTAATACAAGTCAAGCTTTTCCGCCCTCTCTCGTATCTTGGCCTCAATCGCGGGAGAGGGTTCAAGGTTGCGGAAGACTACTTGCAGTGGCAATTGCATATGTGCGACCTGCATAGTCGAGTACGGCAATATGGGTCTTTACCCTTTTTATGTTAAATCATCTGCAGCGTAAGGCTATGACCCATGTCAAAGATAGAGCAACACTTCAATGCAGCCGGGATGTCAACCGGTACGCAACGCCACGTATTCCGGATTACATGAACATGCTAATGTCTGAGCCATGAAAGACACCGATTGCATCGCCTTTTTACAATGGGCATTGCCCCGTATGCGTCTGCGCTGGCCAGGCTTTCGCAAAGTACGCCGCCAGGTTTGCCGGCGAATCCAGCAGCGACTACAGACCCTGGGGCTTTGTGACCTCCGCGCTTATCGCGACTACCTCGAACGGCATACAGAAGAATGGTCCGTTCTCGATCGCATGACACCGATCACGATCTCCAGTTTCTATCGCGACAAGGCTGTGTGGGACTTTCTTTGGCATGAGGTTCTTGAGCATTTAGCCGCCGGCGAATCCGGGTTGCGCGCATGGAGCATCGGCTGTGCTTCCGGCGAAGAACCCTGCACGCTGATGCTCGCATGGCGTTTTGGCGTATTGCCTCTTCGGCCGGATGTGACGTTCAGCGTCGTCGCCACGGACATGTATGAGCCAATGCTGACACGCGCCCATACTGCCTGCTATGCGGCAGGCAGCCTGAAACACCTGCCTGCCAGCTGGCGTGACCAGGCCTTTAAACAGGAGGGGGGGCGATATTGTCTGCGGCCATCATACCGCAGGGGAATCGATATCAGGCGCCAGGACATCCGTACAACACTGCCCGATGAAGCCTTCGACCTCATCATGTGCCGAAACCTGGTTTTTACCTATTTTGATGAATCGCTGCAGCAGCAAACCCTGGCGCGGATGCTCACGCGATTGCGTGACGGTGGGGCCCTGGTTGTCGGGCGGCATGAATCCTTGCCGGCAAACGTTCCCGAATTGACCGCCTGGCCTGGCGCTGAAAATCTTGGAATCTACCGGAAAGCCCAAGCTGGTCTTCCTGTTAAACATGGATGCTTCCGCGGAAACATCTGAACATGTCATGCAGAACTTCGGATGATTTGTGGGTGTCCGGTAATATTATCTCTTTAGCTCATTATCTCGATAATGAGGGTCCGTCCAGCAGCGCGGAAGTTCCTCCCCAGACAAAAAAACCAAATCCGATTTCTTGAATTTCTCAGGATCCTGAACTTCTTCGCCATATTGATAGCAACCCACTACTTCATCCTTATACAGATTAAATAAATCGTCCAGGCTCAGGACCTCTACCATATGGCCACTGGTTTTTTCATTTAAAAACATAACTCTCTCCACGAATGGGGTCAGATCGAACCTAATCTCCATAGTAAGAACCTTCCTACAAACTAAGACACTCACATTTCATCAGAATTCCTACAACGCATGCAATATCCTTGCTAGTTGCTCTTGATAGAGCTTCCGAGCCTTCGGTAGAGATGATAAGCGAATGTGCAAACCATGACTCCGCCGAATCCTATCAGGAGGAGGAGAACGATGTCCCTTTCAAGGAACTTTGTACCGAGATACACGGTGCCGAGTGCGTAGGGCAGTTCGACGATCGCCAGGGCCAGGAGAAACAACGAAAAACGGTAACGCAAGGCACCCAGCACGTAACCAGGGACTTCCGACGGCAAGGCAGCCTGAAAGAGAAGGATGTGAATAAACCTGGCATGCCGGCCCAATTGTTTTTCGAAGTGGGCGATCCTTGTCTCCCCGATAAGTTTTGAGGCCACCGGGCGGCCTAGATATCGTCCGATGCCAAATGACGCCACGCCGCCGAGGAGCCACCCGATCCACAACAACAAAAAGCACGTGATACTGCCCCACGCGTACACGCCGATCGGAACCAGGATTGCGCTCGAAAAGAAAGCCAGCATGGCGGAGACCATCGCAAGCAGTATGAACAGCAACATGCCCAAAAGGGGAAACCTGGAGATCATAGCTTCAGAAGCTGCAAGAATTTCTTCACTCTTCGTGTGCAGGGCATCCGAGGCTGTAATCAATCCCGCCAGGATGATAATGACGCTAATAAACAAAATGTGACGGCGAAATGCGTGGCGGGTGATCATCTGCATTCAAGGCAGTCTTGTCCGTAATGGTTCATTATAGATGTTATGGAGGTGTATCTGCCGAATCTTCCCGGACGTGCGCTGACCACCGTCAAGTAAGTGGGGCATTGCCGCCCTCAGGTGCGCTGCAGCCGTGCCAGGTGTGCGCGGGATCGTCGATCGCATTCGGGTCCGACCTGCCGCACATGGGGGATGCCAAGATCCGGGCGGTCAGTTTCCCTGAGAGTGTTTACGCGGAGTCACTGTGACCAGGCCACCACCGTCGACCATGCGCTCCAGGCTGACCCGGGCCAGTCCAAAGCGTTCGACCAGCCAGGCGTTCGTTGCCAGGTGCCCGCTGATCCGCCGCACCGAGTAACGGGACAGACCATCCGCGATGGCCAGAGGGACCAAGAGCTGGTCGCCCAGGTGATCGTCCACCACGCCCGGGCCTCCGCGGTGCGCCAGTAAGGCTTCGACGGCTTCTTCGGCGACTTCTTCGGCCGGCTTGCCGCGCGCACCCAGCGCACTAAAGCCGCAGACTATCTTCTCGTAATGCGCGCTGATGAAGATGCCGGCGCCGGTGCAGGCTGCGTGGACACTCAAGGGATAGACGGCGACCGGGACTTCCAGGCTTTCCAGCAGGGCGCTTGCCCGGTCGGCCATGCGCTTCGGTATGTGCCCGGGCAGGTTGGCGGCGACCGCACTGCCGCGAATCTCCAGCAGCGCGCCTCTCCGGGTCAGATCCAGTGGTGTCAGTGTCTGGGCGGCCTTGCCCCGGATCGTGGCGCGGATCACTCCCTGTCCAACGGGAAACCAGCCCCAGGCCTCGAGCAAGAGATCGGCATCCACGCCGGTACGCCGAAGGACCGGCAGCCAGGCGTCCCGGAGAAAATGAAAAGAAGGGCTCCACAACATGTGGGTACCGCCTTCGATACGGACCTGCGACTCGCCGCCGGCCATGGCCAGGGGCAGCAGCACGGTCTGAAGGACCAGGCTGGTCGAGCCGGCGCTGCCACCCTCGCGCGCCTTCGCCACGTCGAAATCATAGTCGTTCGGACGCACCGGAGAGCGCGGTGCAAAGCTCAGTGTTCCACTGCCCAGCGTGTCGCCCTCGATCTCGGCATCGCAGATCGCGCCGGCGGCCCGGATACAGGTAATGTGTTGCGCGGCCATGCCAGGTCTTCTGCGGGCTGCGCGTATGTTCTCGATGCGGATCGGTCGCCGGGACAGGGCGGCAAAGGTTAGCGCCGTGCGCAGAATCTGTCCGCCGCCCTCGCCGTGCGCGCCGTCAATGGTCAGCCGGCGGCTCATTCGGCCGGCCTCAGCTTGAATCCGAACTGGACTGTGAGAAATACCACATTTGTACCTGTTACGTTGCGTTTCGCACGGTACCGCTGGAGAATATGGTAACAGGGTCGCGCTTTCGCGCGCGGCGCGAACGGTTTCCGGTCATGAAGAGGAGCTTTCCGTGCTGGCCGAACGCGAGGGAATCGAGGGTCTCGATCGCCTGCCTGCAATCGGGCGTTCGATAGCCTTGGCCATCCAGGAGATGCTTCGTACCGGGCGCTGGATGCAGCTGGAGCGCTTGCGTGGCTCGCTCGATCCGGAGCAGGTTTTTCGATCCATTCCGGGCATTGGCCCGGAACTGGCTCGGCGTATCCACGAGACGCTGGAAATCGAAACGCTGGCTGAACTCGAACTGGCGGCCCATGATGGGCGATTGGAGCAGGTGCCGGGGGTCGGAACCCGCCGTGCCCGGATGATAACCGCGGCCCTGGCCCATATGCTGCAAAGGCGGCCGGCCCGGAGTCGCCACCCGGCTGCCGGACCCGGTGTCGAACTATTGCTGGACGTCGACCGGGGATACCGCGAACGGGCG
>JAIVWI010000162.1:0-7193 GCA_048636595.1 Oceanospirillum sp.
CGGTGCCTCAGCGAGAGGGCAGCCGGAAGGAACACGGCGGCGATCACCAGACCGATCAGCATTTGGGCTGAGAACAGCCGGTCCAGCATGTTGACCAGGGTGACTGCGTGGTCGAAATCATCGGTTAGCGGGACGCCCAGTGCAATTTCACCGACACCGTCATGGACCTCGGCGGTCAGGATGGCGGGGGTATTGAAAATCCACTCGCCGACAACGCCTACGATATTGCTCTTAAGCGTAAAAGTGCGCAAAAAATCGATCCAGGTTTGCAACACGGCAAAAATCAACGGTGGCAGCGTTGCGAACAACAGCGGCACCCGGGGTGCGAAAGCCGAAACCAGCATCAGCCAGCCATATATCGGCAGCGCCCATATGGAGTGTGCATACCAGGAAGCCGCGATCATTGCCCAGGCTTTGAATGGGTTCACCAAGCCCAGGAACAGGGTCCAGGGGTTGCCGTCTACACCGAGAATCATCAGAGAACCGATAATCGCCATGATGATGTGTGTGATGATCAGGATCAGCAGGAAGAACGTGGGAATGACGACCATGGCGGAAATCAGCTTGGACGCCAGGGTCAGTGTGTCGGACGCGGGCAGGGATTTCCAGAACAGGATGCTGCGGTCCTTTCGGTCGTCATAAAGCGAGCCCAGCAAGTAAAAGAAAATCACGAAGCCCATCACGACAGTAAAAAATACCGAGCTACCCAGCATGCCCTGATACATCACCATGCCACGCAGTTCCGCTGGCTGGTCGGCCATCACGCGGACTGCCTCCCTGAAAGTGTACAAGTCGCTGTCGATATGCGCAGTGGTAAAGATCGACATCAAAAGAAAGACGACATAAAGCCCGCCGATCACGATGGGCGTGGTGCGGAAGGCACCCTTGTTTTCCCAGAATTCGCGGCGCAGGAGGGCGTTCAGGCGTTTCATGCTTCACCCCCGTTTTTCATAGCCCCTGTTTTTGTTGATCCCTTCATCTTGGCCACGAACAGGTCGGCGACACTGGGTGTATGGAGCTCTCCCAGCACGGATAGTTGTTCCCTGCCGACACCGTCGTAAAGAAATATATGCTTGCCAAACAATTGTCGTTCGTAGAGCGGGTTGAGCCCGCGTGCCTGTTCCGCCTGGTCTTTCGAAACCATTAGCTCGGTATAACGCTCCTGGACTTCATCCATGGTTGACTCCAGCACAATTTTCCCATCCTGTATGAAAATCAGGTCAGTCAGGATGTGCTCTATTTCCTCAACCTGGTGGGTGGTGATCAGGATGGTGCGCTCCTCGTCGAAATAGTCGTTGAGCAGGTTGGTGTAGAACTGTTTGCGGTAGATGATATCCAGCCCGAGAGTCGGTTCGTCCAACACCAGCAGAGTAACGTCGATGGCCATGACCAGCGCCAGGTGTAATTGGGCCACCATGCCCTTGGAAAGTTGTTTGACCTTGTGGTCCAGTGTGACCTTGGTGTCTGCCAGGTACTCGAGGCATTTCTCGCGTGAAAACCTTGGATGAATCTGTTCCGTCAGGTCGATCAGTTGCCATACTCGAATCCAGCGAGGCAGAACGGCGACATCGGCAATAAAACAAACGTCTTCCATCAAAGCAGCACGGTCCCGGGCAGGATTTTTACCCAGTACGCTGAGTTCACCATCAAAGGTGACCAGGCCCAGTATGGCCTTTAAGGCGGTCGTTTTACCCGCGCCGTTCGGTCCAATCAAGCCGACTATGCGGCCTGGAGGAATATTCAGATCGATGTGATCCACTGCCACCGTGCGGCCAAAACGCTTGGTCAGTCCACGCGCAGAAATAATAGGATTCATGAGGATTTGCTCTCTTTTTCCAGGGCTAGCTTGAGAAGTTCTTTGATGTCCAGTCCAAGCTGGCTGACCCGGTTGAGTGTGGCAGGCCATTCCTCGTTGAGGAATTTGTCACGTTCGGAAGTAACCAGTTTCTTGAATGCGCCTTCGCATACGAACATGCCCAGGCCGCGACGCTTCTCCACCAGGCCTTCATCCACCAGTGCCTGGTAGGACTTGGAGACCGTGATGGGATTCAACTGGAACTCCGAAGCAACGGTGCGTACCGAGGGCAGGGCTTCGCCTTCGCCCAGTGTCCCGTCGAGGATCATCGCAACCGTGCGCTCTTTCAATTGCCAGTAAATGGGCTGGCTGTCATTCCAGTGAATGGACATGCTGAATGTTTCAGTCGATGCGGAACAGGAACAGGCTTACCTTGAAGCTCTTGTTCTTTTTGTGAGTGTTTCCACCTGGTGCTTCGCTGGCAAATGTCTGTGTTGGAGCAGATTCAATTCCTGCCGTCTGAACAGCCAGCTCCTTTGTTGTCGCAACTGAACCACTGACCCCCGCCAGTGCGCTAACGAGCAGCATTAGTGCAGCAAACACGGCGAGGCTGTTGGAAATCCGGGGCGTGTGGTGTGATTTAAATCTCAACATTTTATTTTCCAGCAAAGCGTAAATTCAACAAATCAGTTAGGGTGATGTAGTGAAGTATAACACCATTACCGCAAAATGCAAACTTTTAATGTAATGGCTGTCTGACCACGGCAGGCGTTGTATTTTATTAATTTGCCTCAACATGCAGATGAGGCGACAATCCACAATCGTTATGAACAATACGCTCAATCGTTGTTTAGAGAATTGCTGCCGGGGCCATTCAAGTATTAACAGGTCCCGGTAATTTAATTAAAGGAGCAAGACCCGAATGAATAAATTTCGTACTTTTGGTTCGCTGATGGCGGCCGTAATGCTGACCGGCACCGCGCTGGCGACAGAACTTGAAACCGACGCACAGAAGCTGGGTTACATCATCGGCATGGATATTGGTTCTTCTCTCAAACAACAGGGCACGGAACTGGATCTTGACGCCTTGTACGCCGCCATCAAGGCGACTTACACAGGTGAGGAGTTGGCCATGACGCCGGAAGAAGCCGCCACGATCCGGGAGTCGTTCATTGCAGACCGGCGTGCCGATGCCGAGAGTCAGCGAGAGGGGCTGGCTGCAGAGAATGCTGCGGAAGGGGACAAGTTCATGCTGGAAAACCACTCGAAGGAGGGCGTGCAAATAACGGATTCCGGCCTCCAGTACAAAGTGCTTGAAATGGGAGACGGCGCGAAGCCCTCAGCTACCGACAAGGTAAAAGTGCATTATCGCGGTACTCTTCTGAACGGTGAAGAGTTCGACAGTTCTTACGAACGGGGCGAGCCGATCAGCTTTCAGCTGAACCAGGTGATTCCCGGCTGGACCGAGGGTGTTCAACTGATGCCCGTGGGCAGTAAATTCATGTTTTACATCCCACCGGACCTGGCCTATGGCGCGGCTGGCGGCGGCCCTATCGGCCCCAATGCAACGCTGATTTTCCAGGTTGAACTCCTGGGAATAGAATAAAGGCGAACACCAGGGGTCTGTTGCCAGGCCCTTGCAATCGAGTATGAAAAAGGCACCCCTCGGGGTGTCTTTTTTTGCTGTAACCTTTTTCTCTTCGCAAGGATGTAGCCGTTATAATGCCCGGGGAAATTGATTCAATTCTCGCGCCCAATATCATTTAAAATACAGAGTTTCTCCATTCGTCTTCGGCAGGGGCTTTTTATGCGCATAGCAATCGTAGGAAGCGGTTACGTGGGACTGGTCAGCGGAGCAGGCCTTTCGGAAGTCGGGCACCACGTCGTGTGCATGGATATTAATGAAAAACGCATTGAAAACCTGCGTAATGGCATCGTGCCTATATTCGAGCCGGGTCTTGAGGAAATGTTGCGGGAAAATTCGCGCCAGGGCCGCTTGAAATTCACGGCCTCCATGGTCGAAGCCCTGGACCAGGCGCAGGTGCTTTTCATCGCCGTTGGCACTCCCCCGGATGAGGACGGATCAGCGGATTTGAGCCATGTACTGGCCGTCGCAAAAGCGGTTGGACAGCATATGGACAAACCCTTGCTGGTAGCAATCAAGTCCACGGTACCGGTCGGCACCTGCGAAAAGGTGTCTGAATGCATTGCGCATGAACTGGAGGTCAGGGGGCTGGATATCGATTTTACGGTTGCTTCGAACCCGGAATTTCTGAAAGAGGGAGCCGCCATTTCTGATTTCATGAAACCCGATCGCATCATCGTCGGGGTCGAGAACGAAGCAGCCGAGGCTTTGTTGCGCGAACTTTATGCACCCTTTAATCGCAACCACGAAAAGCTGCTGTGCATGGATGTGCGATCTTCGGAACTGACGAAATACGCGGCGAACGCCATGCTGGCAACCAGGATCAGCCTGATGAACGAACTGTCCAACGTGGCGGAACGGGTTGGCGCCGACATCGAGCATGTGCGCAACGGCATTGGGTCTGATCCACGTATCGGGTTTTCCTTCATCTATCCGGGAGCAGGTTATGGCGGCTCCTGTTTTCCCAAGGATGTGCGGGCGCTGGAAAACACCGCACGGCAGCATGGCTATGATGCCGAATTGCTCAGAGCGGTTGAAGCGGTCAATAATCGTCAGAAGCAAAAGCCATTCGAGTTGCTGAGTCGCCATTTCAAGGGTCAAATGGCTGGTCTGAAAATAGCCGTTTGGGGGCTGTCGTTTAAGCCCAATACCGACGATATGCGTGAAGCGCCAAGCCTCAACCTGATCCAGGCATGTCTCGCAGCCGGTTCAGACATACGCGCTCACGATCCGGAAGCTAATGATGAAGTCGGCCGGTTGTTTGAAGGCCCGGCCGGATTTGAAACTTTCGACGATCCATACGAGGCAGCGGCCGGCGCTGATGCGCTGGTGCTGATGACTGAATGGAAGCTCTACTGGGCGCCTGATTTTGACCGTTTGTTTGAAACCATGAGTCAGGCGGTGATTGTCGACGGGCGCAATATCTGGTCGCCTGAAGTCGTTCGGCGGCGTGGCATCACTTATTATGCCATTGGCCGGCCATAATTAAATGGCCTGGCAAGTGGCATGGCCCGGGAGGAAAAATGAGCAAGACAGCACTGATTACCGGTATCACGGGGCAAGACGGGGCATACCTTGCGGAATTTCTCCTCGGCAAGGGTTATGAAGTGCATGGCATAAAACGCCGTTCCTCCTTGATCAATACAGCGCGTATCGATCATCTATACGCCGACCCCCACGTCGAGAATGCCAAGTTCAGGCTACATTATGGCGACATGACCGACAGTTCCAGCCTGCAGCGAACCATACAGAGCGTTCAACCTGATGAAATATACAACCTGGCCGCACAAAGCCACGTAGCTGTTTCCTTTGAAGAGCCCGAGTACACGGCGGAATCGGACGCGGTGGGCACCCTTAGAATACTTGAAGCAATCAGGAATCTTGGCCTGGAAAAACAATGCCGCTTCTACCAGGCATCCACCTCGGAACTGTTCGGCAAGGTCTCGGAGACACCGCAAACAGAAACCACACCGTTTTACCCCCGCTCACCCTATGGCGTCGCCAAGCTTTATGCCTACTGGATCGTGGTGAACTACCGGGAGTCTTACGATATGTTTGCCTGTAACGGCATCCTGTTCAACCACGAGTCACCCACACGTGGTGAGACATTCGTGACCCGCAAGATAACGCGAGGCCTGGCCCGGATCGGCTGGGGTCTGGATGAATGTATTTACCTGGGCAACCTGGAGGCCCGGCGCGACTGGGGCCACGCCCGGGATTACGTTGAAGCGCAATGGCTGATGCTCCAGCACGATGAACCCCTGGATTTTGTTATCGCCAGCGGAAAACAGCATTCCGTGCGTGATTTTGTCAATGCGGCCGCCGCCGGTATGGACCTTGAGCTGGAGTGGCAGGGTACGGGACAGGACGAGTGTGCGGTAGTGGCCTGGTCGGAACGTGATGAGCTGCAGTTCCGGGCAGGCGACGTTGTCGTGCAAATCGATCCCAGGTATTACCGGCCCACGGAAGTAGAAACCCTGCTGGGTGATGCAAGCATGGCCCGTGAGAAACTGGGCTGGGTGCCCGTCATCTCCTTTGAGGAACTGGTTGAAGAAATGGTCACCACCGATCTGCGATTGGCGCGCGAAGAAGCCCTGGTCAACCGGGATAGAAACGACCAGTGAACTTAATATCTTCCGGAAACGCGGCCGGACCCTGCAAGGTTTATGTAGCCGGGCACGGGGGCATGGTGGGCTCAGCCCTGGTCCGGCGCCTGGAAAAGTCCGCGGACTACAGCATCATCAAACGTAGTCACCAGGAGCTGGATCTAACCCGCCAGAATGAGGTGGAAGCCTTCTTTGCAGATGAGTGCATTGACCGTGTCTACCTCGCTGCCGCAAAGGTGGGTGGGATCAAGGCCAACCTGGAAAGCCCCGCAGATTTCATCCGGGAAAATCTGCAGATCCAGACCAATGTCATTCATGCGGCGCATACCACCGGGGTAGGGCGCTTGCTGTTCCTGGGCAGCTCCTGCATCTATCCCCGCCTGGCGGAGCAACCGATGGTTGAAGAAGCGCTGATGAGCGGCCCGCTGGAACCGACCAACGAAGCCTACGCCGTAGCGAAAATCGCAGGGATCAAAATGTGCGAATCCTACCGGCGTCAATATGGATCTGATTTCCGCAGCGTGATGCCGACCAACCTGTATGGCCCGTTCGATAATTTTAACCTGGAAACAGGCCACGTCCTGCCGGCCCTGCTGCGCAAGTTTCACACGGCTGCATCAACGGGCAGTGAAACGGTCACGGTTTGGGGCAGCGGCCGTCCGCGGCGAGAGTTTCTGCATGTGGATGACATGGCTGCAGCAAGCGTGCATATCATGGACCTTTTACCTGAGCGGTTCTGGGCGGTGGCGACGCCGCGCTGCTCACACATCAATGTCGGCAGTGGGACGGATGTAAGCATCTCGGAACTGGTTGCCTTGATCGCCGGTGTAACGGGGTTCGATGGCGGAATCAAATTCGATTCCGGCATGCCCGATGGAACACCCAGGAAATTGCTGGACATCGGTCGCTTGAAGGCGCTTGGCTGGCAGCCGGAAACGAGGCTTGAAGAGGGCATTGCTCAGACTTATGCCTGGATGGTGGAGCATTGGGACCAGGTCGGCAATGCGTAAGAAACATGAGTAAGTCGCTCCAGGATCAGTTGCTGGCGCTGGGTCTGGCCAGCAAAAAGCCAAAGAAAACCCGCAAAACATCCAGGCGCGCACCCGGTAAAACAGACCAGCGGCCTGGCGCCGGAAGTTCCCCAAAA
>JAIVWI010000163.1:0-7134 GCA_048636595.1 Oceanospirillum sp.
CCGGCCTCGAACGAGGGCTGTTCAGCATCACCGCGCAGTGAAAACAAGCGCTCTACATCACCCTTGATGTCATGGAAATCCATGGCGCGAGCAGGTACACCCCATTGTTCCGGCAAAGCATCACCGGTGGCGACGGCTGCAACACGATGACTTTCATGCAGTTTCTCGCCTTGTAAAAAGGCAACACCGGTTTCAAACAGGCGCACGCGATTGTGTTGCCGCCGCGTATTGCGGGCCAGTGAAGTCAGCAGTCCCGGTAACAGGGTGGTACGCATCACGTCCATATCCGAGGACAGGGGATTGGCCAGAGGCAGGACCTGATCCGCGTGGTGGACCGCCTCGAGTTGCTGCTGGTCGATAAAGCTGTAATTGATGGCTTCCTGGTAACCTTCTGCGCACAGGGCGCCCCGAAGCTGCCCGAGTGACACCTGGTGCCCACTGCTGGTGCCGGCAGCAAGAACGCCAGAGGGCGGTGCTTCCGGTATCTCGTCATAACCATAGATTCGAGCGACTTCCTCGATCAGGTCTTCCTCGATTTCAATGTCGAACCGGATCGACGGGGCTGTCACGGTCCAACTGCCATCATGCCAGGACACATCCATGCCCAGGCGCTCGAAGATTTCATCCACCGTCTCTTTCCCGATTTCACAACCCACTACCGCGTTGAGGCGATCGTGGCGAAGTGAAACAGCCTGGTTGCACGGGATATCCGCAGGCTCTTCAGCCAGCAGAACCGGGCCGGGTTCACCGCCCGCGATTTCGATCAATAATGCGGTGGCGCGCTCGAGGGCCGCAACCTGCCCCTGGGGATCCACCCCGCGTTCGAAACGATGCGAGGCATCGGTGTGCATACCGTAGTCCCGTGCCTTGACCATGATGGTCGCCGGGTTGAAATAAGCGCTCTCAAACAGGATGTCCGTGGTTGAGTCGCTGACGCCACTTTCCAGTCCACCCATGATGCCAGCCACAGCTACCGGGCCCTTGCTGTCACAAATAGCCAGCACGCTTTCATCCACCTCGACTTCGGACTCGTCCAGCAGGATCAGCTTTTCGCCTTCCCTGCCCCGCCTCACGATGATTTCATCCGCCAGCTTTTCAAGGTCGAATGCATGCATGGGCTGGCCGAGTTCCAGCAGGACATAGTTGGTAACGTCCACCACCGGGCTGATGCTGCGCAGGCCGCAGCGGCGCAGGGTTTCCACCAACCACAGGGGAGTCGGGGCGCAGGGATCGATACCGCGAATGATGCGCCCGGCATAACGTGGACAATCCCTGGTGCTTTCCAGCCGGATCGGAAATCTGTCATCCGAGACCGCGGGCACCGCTGGTATATCCATGCCGATGTAATCGACGCCACAACTGGCCGAAACATCCCGCGCCAGGCCACGGATGGAAAGACAATCCGCCCGGTTGGGGGTCAGATCGACCTCGATGGTCGCATCTTCAAGGGAAAGGTATTCACGCAAATCTGTGCCGATGGGGGCATCCTGCGGCAGTTCCATCAGGCCGGAATGGTCTTCTGAGAGTCCCAATTCCTTTGCTGAGCAAAGCATGCCGAATGAATCTACGCCACGCAATTTCGCCTGTTTGATTTTGAAATCCGGGCCAATGCTGGCGCCGACCTGCGCCAGGGGTACACGTATCCCGGCACGGGCATTGGGTGCGCCGCATACGATCTGCAGGCGCTCGGAAGATCCATCATGCACCGTGCAAAGCACCAGCTTGTCGGCATTTGGGTGTGGCTGACAGTCTTCAATTTCCGCCACAACCACACCGGAGAAGTCACCCGCCACCGGCTTGACGCTTTCCACCTCCAGGCCTGACGCGGTCAGCCTGGCAGCCAGTTCCGCGGTATCCAGGTCCACAGCGACCCACTTTTTTAGCCATTCAACATTGAATTGCATGTTTTAACCCGTATTTGCCGGCTCAGTGAAACTGGCGCAGGAATTCAAGATCATTGTCGAAAAACTGCCTGAGGTCGGTCACGCCGTAACGCAGCATGGCCAGCCGCTCAACACCCATACCAAAGGCGTAACCGGTATATTTTTCGGGGTCTACATCACAGGCGCGCAGCACATTGGGGTGCACCATTCCGCAGCCCAGGATCTCCAGCCAACCGGGTTCCGAGCCGTCACCCTTGTCCCAGCCGATATCGACTTCCGCCGAGGGCTCCGTGAAAGGAAAATAGGAAGGCCGGAAACGCATGGCCAGTGAACGCTCGAAAAATGCGTTGACGAAAGTGTGCAATACACCCTTCAGGTCCGCCATGCTCACGCCCTCGCCCACCAGCAATCCTTCGACCTGGTGAAACATCGGCGTGTGGGTCTGGTCCGAATCACTTCGGTATACCTTGCCGGGTGCAATGATCCGGTAGGGAGGCTCGCTTCGTTCCATCACGCGAATCTGAACCGGCGAGGTATGCGTACGCAACAGGCGGCCGTCGCCGAAATAAAACGTATCGTGCATGGCCCGGGCCGGATGATGCGGCGGGAAATTCAGCGTTTCGAAATTGTAGTGGTCATCCTCGACTTCCGGGCCGGTAGCCACTTCAAATCCCAGCTTGTTGAAAATACCGATGGCGCGTTCCATTACCCTTGTCACCGGGTGCAGGCCGCCACGCTGCTCTCCCCTGCCCGGCAGGGTTACATCAACCCTTTCGCTCAGCAACTTTTTTTCAAGCGCAGAGGCTTCCAGGGCCTGGCGGCGAACCGCGATTGCCTGGTTGAGCGCATCGCGGGTGGCATTTACCGTCTGGCCAAAAGACTTGCGCGCCTCCGGCTCCATGCTGCCCAGTGTCTTGAGCTGCGCGGTAATTTCACCCTTTTTTCCAAGGTATTGGACACGCAAATCATCCAGTTCCTGGAGATTCCCACTGGCTTCGATTGCCGCCAGTGCGCGTTGCTGTATTTCGTTGACTGCGTTCACGTTAGATGGACCTGTGGGAGTTCGCTTTCTGGAGATTGTAAGAGGCCCCTTGAGGCCGATCTGAAAAGGTCGCCCGCGAGCGGGCTCTTACATTGCGCAAGCAAACTCCCGCGCTATTTACCCCAAATTGGCCTTGGCTTTTTCGGCCAGCACGCCAAAAGCGGCGATGTCATGCACGGCCAGGTCGGCCAGCATTTTGCGGTCCACCTCGATCTCAGCCTTGTTCAGACCGTCGATGAAACGGCTGTAGGACAGATCAAACATGCGGGCGGCCGCATTGATGCGCACAATCCACAGGCGCCTGAACTGGCGCTTACGCTGACGGCGATCACGGTAGGAATATTGCCCTGCCTTGGTGACTGCCTGCTTGGCGACGCGATAGACTTTGCGCCGTGCGCCGTAATAACCTTTTGCTTCTTTCAGTACTTTTTTGTGACGGGCTCTTGCCTGTACACCACGTTTTACTCTAGCCATTATCCTGATCCTCTTTAGTAACGTACGCTATGCGTACGGCAGCAAACGCTTGACGGTCTTCTTGTCGGCGTCGCTGATCATGTCAGTGCCGCGTAAGCCACGCTTACGCTTCTGGTCTTTTTTGGTCAGAATATGGCTGTGGTAGGCGTGGCCGCGTTTAAATCCGCCCGAGGCGGTTTTCTTGAAACGCTTGGCCGCACCCCGATTGGTTTTCATCTTGGGCATGGTCTTGCTCCTATTTTCGCCCCTGGGGGGCTCTACATGTCACGTTACACAAGCGGCCTTCTCAGGCACTTTACTAGCTTGGCATCGCTTCTTTGTGGCCCGCGGCATCTTTGGCCGCGGGTGTTTCTTCAAACTTCGGCCGCAAGCGACCTCTTACAGTATAAACTTCGGCCGCGAGCGACCTCTTACAAACTGATCAGTGCTTTTTGGAGGCGATCATCATTACCATCTGGCGTCCTTCCATTCTCGGGTACTGTTCAACCATAATTTCATCGCCCAGATCGGTTTCCACTCTTTTCAGCATCGCAGCGCCCAGTTCCTTGTGGGCCATTTCACGCCCCCGAAACCTCAGCGTCAATTTCACCTTATCGCCTTCATCCAGGAACCGGCGCACATTGCGCATCTTTACCTGGTAATCATGATCCTCGGTGCCGGGCCGGAATTTTACTTCCTTGAGCTGGGTATTCTTCTGTTTTTTCTTCGCAATTTGCGCTTTTTTGGCCTGTTCAAACCTGAACTTGCCGTAATCCATGATCCGGCAAACCGGGGGCTCCGCATTTGGTGCAATTTCAACCAGGTCCATTCCACCCTCATCGGCCAGGTCCAGTGCCGCCTGGATAGCCATGATTCCTGCCTGCTCACCGTCCGCGTCTATGAGACGAACCTGCGGCGCAGTGATGTTTTCGTTGCGTCGCGCTTCTTTTTTTGATGCGATCTGTCGATCCTCCGGTTAATTAATATTTCGTCCCCGCCGCTTCACGTCCCCAGCGAGGTGTTGTGCAAATGCTTCAACTTGCATGCTGCCCAGGTCCTCACCCGACCTGGTTCTCACAGCGACAGTCCCATTTTCGACCTCACGGTCGCCGACCACAAGCAGATAAGGGACCTTGGCTAAAGTGTGCTGGCGAATTTTAAAGCCGATCTTCTCGTTTCTCAAGTCCGAATTCACCCTGAATCCTTGTTTTCCAAGGGTTTCGACTACTTTTTTGCAATAATCGTCCTGTTTTTCGCTGATATTGAGCACTACAGCCTGGGTTGGCGCAAGCCAGGCCGGAAAAGCGCCACCGTAATTTTCGATCAGGATGCCGATAAAACGCTCCAGTGAACCCAGTATCGCACGATGCAACATGACCGGGTTCTGGCGACTGCTGTTCTCGTCGATATAAGTCGCATCCAGCCGCTCCGGCATGAAGAAATCCACCTGCAGGGTACCGCACTGCCAGATGCGCCCGATGGTGTCCTTCAGAGAAAATTCGATTTTCGGGCCGTAGAAAGCGCCCTCCCCCGGATTTTCTACCCACTCGATACCCGCATCGTCCAGGGCTGCTGCGAGCGTCTCTTCCGCCTGGTCCCATTGTGCGTCATCACCGATCCGGTTGTCCGGGCGGGTGGAGAGCATCACCAGGATGTCATCAAAACCGAAATCCGCATAAATCTTGTACAACAACTCGATAAAATCAGCGGATTCGCTCTGAACCTGTTCCGGCGTGCAGAATATGTGGGCATCGTCCTGAGTGAATGCGCGCACCCGCATCAGGCCATGCAAGGCGCCCGAAGGTTCGTTGCGGTGACAGGAGCCGAACTCGGCCATGCGCATGGGCAGGTCACGATAACTGACCAGGCCCTGGTTGTAGATCTGCACGTGGCAGGGGCAATTCATCGGCTTGACCGCGTAGGTGCGGTTTTCCGACTCAGTAATGAACATGTCGTCTTTGAATTTTTCCCAGTGGCCGGATTGTTCCCACAGCTTGCTATCCACCATCTCGGGCGTATTCACTTCCTGGTAACCGTTTTGACGCAACTGCTCGCGCATGTATTGCTCGATCTGGGTATAGATGCGCCAGCCATTGTCGTGCCAGAACACCATGCCGGGCGCGCACTCCTGGAAGTGGAACAGGTCCAGTTGTTTGGCCAGGCGGCGATGGTCGCGTTTTTCCGCCTCGGCGATGCGATGCAGATAGGCTTTGAGTTCCTTCTTCGTCGCCCAGGCCGTGCCGTAAATACGCTGCAGCATTTCGTTGTTGCTGTCGCCGCGCCAATAAGCCCCTGCCAGCTTGGTCAGGCAGAACTCGCCCAGGGCCGAGGTATTGGGAACGTGCGGTCCACGGCACAGATCGATCCACTCCCCCTGACGGTAGAGCGTGACTTCCTCACCCTCGGGCAAGCCCTCGATAATTTCGGCTTTGTAAACCTCTCCTTCCTGGCGGAAGAATTGAATGGCTTCACCCCGGTGCCAGACCTCTCGCTTTACCGGCAGCGCATCTTTGACGATACGACGCATTTCCGCGCCTATGCGGTCCAGATCTTCCATCGTGAAACCGGGCGGATAAGAGAAATCGTAGAAAAAACCATCCTCGATCACCGGACCGATGGTCGCCTGCGATTCGGGGTAAAGACGCTCCACAGCCTGCGCCATCAGGTGCGCGGTCGAGTGGCGAATTATTTCAAGCCCTTCGACATCCCGGTTGGTGATGATACGCAGGGAGGCATCATCTTCGATCAGGTGGCTGGCATCGCGCAGCACGCCATCAACTTCACCGGCCAGGGTCGCCTTGGCCAGGCCCGGGCCGATATCGCCCGCCACTTCCATGACCGTGACCGCCTGTTCGAATTGTCTCTGGCTACCATCGGGTAGCGTAATGGCTGGCATGCCCTGGTTTCTCCCAAATAAATCAAATGTCAGATACGAAAAAAGGCGCAAAGCGCCCTTTTGGTACCGCTTTGCTGTGCTTCGTCTTCAGACGGCAGTTCGTGTCCGGGTTTTCATGGGGCCTATTGTACCGGCACGGCCGGGGTCAGACCACTTTTTTTTAAGATTCAATTCTGTTTCTGGCTCGGCTTTTCGAAAAAAGTGCTCTGACCCCTTTTCGGAGGGCGGAGCGGGTTGAGTGACTGATACGTGTTGTAAGAGTGGACGTTGAACCGGACTGATACCGCTTCGCGCTTCGGACGAGGGGTCAGAGCACTTTTTCTTTGGAGGCTTTGCTGGTAAGGGAGGCTTTTCTTAGAAGAAAGTGGTCTGACCCCGGCTCTGAAACGATGGTAATAAATATCCGGTCAGAAAGTGATCTTAATCATGTTTAACTGATTTAATCATCCCCATAATACCAATTAGTTTAAGAAGGATTATTTTCGTATCACATCATATTAACTATAAGGATTATAATTATTATGAATTTTAATATAAGACCGAATCGATGGCTTGTTGTGATTGGAGCCATTCTCATTCAATTGGCATTAGGGGCCTTGTACGCCTGGTCCGTTTTTACCAAACTGCTCACCGACCCGGAAGGAATCTATCAATTCACCGCGACACAGACGGCCTGGATTTTTTCGGCAGGCCTGGCGACTTTTGCACTTGTAATGGTTTTGGCCGGGCGCTGGCAAGCCAAAACCGGGCCGCGGCTAATGACGGTGCTTGGCGGACTATTGCTTGGGCTGGGCTTTGTGCTGGGCGGTTTTTTCGGCAGCACCTTCTGGGCACAGTTTTTCTTTATCGGGATCGTGGCT
>JAIVWI010000164.1:0-1300 GCA_048636595.1 Oceanospirillum sp.
GTCTACCCAGGCGCGGATATTGCTGTCGAGGACTTTCAGCGGTACAGCGCCTTTACCCAGAACTTCGTCGTGAAATGCGCGGATATCGAAATCCTCGCCCAGTTTTTCTTCAGCGTAAGCCCGCAGTTCCTTGATCTTGAGTTCACCGATTTTGTAGGCAAGCGCCTGGCCCGGCCAGACGATATAGCGATCTATTTCGACCACAATGTCGTGTTCTGACTTGCCGGCGTTTGCCTTGAAGTAATCGATGGCCTGCTGGCGTGACCAGCCAAGGTAGTGCATGCCGGTGTCCACCACCAGGCGGATGGCGCGCCACATTTCATAGGTCAGTTGACCGAACTTTGAATAAGGATCCTTGTAAAAGCCCATTTCCTCACCGAGGCTTTCGGAATAGAGACCCCAGCCCTCGCTGAACGCGGTATACGACGGGTTCTGGCGAAACCACGGCACGTTTTCCAACTCCTGCTGGATCGAAATCTGCAGGTGGTGGCCCGGTACGGCCTCGTGCAGGGTCAGCGCCTCCATTTCCCAACGCGGACGGGTATCCAGTGCATAGGTGTTGGCGAAGTAATAGCCAGGGCGTCCGGCTTTCAGGGAACCTCTTTGGTAGTAAGCCGTGGTCGTTGATTGTTCAGCGTACGAAGGCACTTCGATCACCCCGTAAGGCGTGCGGGGCAAATGCCCGAAAAGCCTGGTCAGTTCCGGGTCTGCGCGCTTGGCGATGTCACGATATTCACGCATCAGATCTGCGGCGCTGGTGTGATAGAACTGTGGGTCGGTTCGCAGGAAATGCAGAAACTCTTCGAAGCTGCCTTCGAAACCTGTCGACTTGATGAGCTCATTCATCTCCGCGCGGATACGTTTGACTTCCTGCAGGCCGATATCGTGGATTTTCTGGGGCGACAAATCCGTTGTGGTCCGTACTGCAACGTTGTGCCGGTACCATTCTGGCCCCGCCGGCAGGTCACACATCGCAATGCTTTCCCGTGCTCCGGGCAGGTACTCGTTTTCCGTAAACTCCAGCAAGCGCTCGTAGGCCGGTACGACCTGTTGACTGAAAACGCTTGCGGCGCGTTTACGCAAAGTTTCCGCCTGCAGGGGGTCCACGGTATCCGGAATATCGACAAATCCCGTCAGTAAGGGACTGTCCGCGGCATCATCCACCAGTTGGTTACGTATTTGTTGCGGCACGTCACGCAGGGTGATTGCTGGTGGCGTCACACCGGCTTCCAGGCCCTTGCGCATCAGCTCAATCGATTGGTCGAGATAAACCGGCAGGGCTTCAATGCGCGCAATCTGG
>JAIVWI010000164.1:1310-7134 GCA_048636595.1 Oceanospirillum sp.
GTTTTCGAGGTCTCCGGCTCGGGAATTTGGCATCATGGCAAGCAGACTGGCGATATCCTGTTGCGGCCCACCCATCTGGTTCATCTGCAGGTAGTGCACGGGGAACTGCTGCCCCCGGACATCCGACTCGAGGCGGTCACGCAGGAGATCATAATTCACGCGGTTTTCTTCTGACAAGGCTTCCCGATTGATACTTTCCATCAAGGCCAGCGCATCCCGCTCCGCCTTCTGACGGCGCATTATCCCCTCTTCTGAAAGATCTTCCAGGCGGTCCTGTCCACGCGGGTCACCAATGCCGGTTGCGAACCCGGGGTTCTCCAACATTACCAGGTCATAGCTCAACTGGAAGAAACGCTCCAACCTTTGTGTATCGCCAAGACTTTGCTGGTTGACTGTGAGTGCCTGGATTTCAGCATGAATGCCATTCACTTCTTCCAGCCAGGCTGCGAAAACCGGGCTGCTCAGGAGCAGGGAAAGTGAAATAATTTTTATAAGATTATTCATTAAAATAAGTTCCTATCTATCTGTTTATTAACATTTAATAAAGCACTGACAAATTAGCCTTCCGTCATTCCGGCGAAAGCCGGAATCCATCAGATGATCCTCATTTAACATTGGCTTTCTTCTTTTTTAGCAAGGCCTGTTTCTCATCTTCCGCCAGGAAAGCCATCTCCAGGGCATTCGCCTGGGCCTGGCGCGTCATCGCCGGGTCCAGGCCGGCTTTGGGCGCCGCGACTTCATATTCATATCGAAGGTCGATTCCGCTGATGGCGGGATCATCGGTATTAAGGTTGACCAGCAACCCGTTTTCCAGCAACTTCCTGACCGGGTGATCTGTGTAGCTGTCCACCGCGCCGATATGCACATTGGATGTAATGTTGACTTCAAGCCCAATGCGGTGTTGCCGCAGATAATCGACCAGCGCCGGATCTTCCAGCGACCGTATGCCGTGCCCGATCCGCGTGGCGCCGAGTTCGCGGATCGCAGACCAGACACTTTCCGGACCAGCCACTTCTCCGGCGTGGACGGTGATCTCGAGACCCGCATCCCGGGCCCGCTTGAAATGTTCGCGAAACAGATCAGCTGAAAATTTGAGTTCATCGCCGGCCAGGTCAATGGCAACCAGGTGGTCCCGGTGTTCCAGCAAAGCATCCAGTTCGCGATGGCAGGTTTCCGTGTCATACGTCCGGCTCATGATGCCAATCATCTGCGCCCGCACACCGGTATCGCGTTCAGCCGCTTTGATCCCGTCGGCCACGGCATCGACCACGCCGGCCGGGTCCAGTTCATGGGTCTCGCTCATGAACCAGGGGCTGAACCGCAGCTCAATGTAATCAATCCCCTCGCGCTGCGCATCTTCCACGTTTTCATAGGCCACCCGCCGACAGGCATCCAGGTCATGCAATATCGCGGTCAGGTAGCGGAACCGGCCGATAAAGTCCATCAGGCCATCAGCCTTGCCATCAATCACAACGTGCGGGCGCAAAGACTCGACATCGTATGCGGGCAAATCAATACCCTGCTCTTGCGCCAGTTCGATAATGGTCTCCAGGCGGATACTGCCGTCCAGGTGGCGGTGCAAATCTATTAACGGCAAGCGGGGGTCGATGTAGGATTTCCGGTTCATTTTCTTTCTTGCTAAAAAGAGGCATATTTTGCCATGAAACCAGCAGGATTATTGCGCTATTCGGGTCAAGCTATTTTCCCAGGATGTTCATCTGCCACAGGTCCTTGCGCTCCATTTGCAGGAAGGGTTTCATGACCAGACATCCGGTCTTACCGATACTCTTTTCCAGGTAACGTAATTCTTCGAAATTGGCGCGTGTCCGTTCGCCCGCGGGCACTTCCAGGCCGTTCTCACGCATCAACAGCATACCCTTGGCGCGGATGGCAAGTTCGGTATAGATACGCAGGTAGCACAACATATCCGCGACTATGGGGCCGTCAAACCTGGTCCTGAGATCGTCCAGGAACTGGCCTATTTTCGACCGGGAAAATTCCCCGGAGTTGATCATACCGATCAGGTCCATGTCGGCGTCCAGGTCAATTTCGAGCCAATCATGCATCGCACTCGCGCTTCGGCGGAAAACATAATACAAGACGGGGGGCAGAACCAGCAGGACCGCCATGGTTTCAATAATGGGCGATACCAGGAAATGATTAAATACGGAGTGAATAAAGGAGGCTGCCAGCAGGCCGGGCAGATAGTAGGCAGGGTTGATCTTCATACTGCGCTCGGTCAACGCTTGCGACATGATGCCAAAAATCGCCGTGGCGCCACCGTGCATGATCGCTGTTCCAAAACCCCGGACGATCCAGACGGCCATGTTGGCCGATGAATGAGTTTGCAGGGTGTAAAAATTCTCGACCAGGGCAAAACCCGCACCAACCGCAAATCCCATGATGGCCGCATCCACCAGGAACCCGATTCGACTGGAACGAAACAGGAAGACGATCACCAGCGCCTTGAGGCTTTCTTCCACCAGCGGCGCCACATAACGGGAGTAGGCTTTCATCTCCAAACCAGACTCAGCGAGAATCCAGCCATTGAGGTACAGGGCGGCGATGGTGCAAAGCCCACCGGCCACGATGACCCACAGTACGGTCTTCAGGCTGACCAGTTTGTAGCTGTCCATGTAGAGAAGGGCGACCAGGAACATCAGAACCGGCAACAGGCCAACAGGTGCCTTAATAAGGGTATCGATGGTCATTCCAGGGCCTGACTAAAGAATCTTGAGTGAGATCATCCACTCATTATCGAACTTGTGGCCGCTGATGTAACCTTGTGCAAATCCCAGGGAAAGCGTCATTGGCAGGCGATGGACAATGGTAAAATGCAGGTCAGCCTGGAATCCCAGGCTGGTGTAGGTCTCTGAGAATTCCCCATCCCCAATGTCGGTTCCCAGCACCCCGGCAAACAGGGCCACGCGTATCCAACTCAGGAAAAAGGCCGGTGTACCCACTTCCTTGAAGGTGACGGGCGGCAGGTTCCACTCGAGTATTGACCGGGCAAAATTCTGGCCATGGAGTTGATCAATATCAAAGCCGGGGAAACTGTAAAAGTTGCGGTACCGTTTAATGTCACCGTCGTCCACGTAGTTGTTGCCGTATGCGCCGAAGTACCAGTTGGCAAGCGTATTGTCCCGGTCACCGCCCGATATGCCTGCCGCGTTGTAAAGCCAGATCGAAGAGTGCTTTAACGGCAGTGCGAAGCCAAAATCCAGGCCGGCGCGAACCTTTGGCACAAAATCACTGCCGGCATAATCCGCGTAGCCAGCCACGTCCCAGCGAAACCCTTTTTCATGGTCTACCGAACCCAGTGATTTTCGAGTGTGAGTGTAGGACAAATCAATATAGGCGGATGCAAGGTCTTCAAAACTGGTGGGCACATTCTGATTATTCGGCAATGTATCCAGCCCCGTGTAATAGGCTGCGGCGACATCCAGGTCCAGTCGCCTGGGCAAATCGAAGATCAACGCTTTCTCATAGCCGACAATAAAAGCATCACCCTTACGGGCGCGTTCCGTAGGACCAAAAAGATCATAAAAGTCAGCAGTATTATGCCAGTAACGGAAGCGCCAGTTGAATTTACGGTATTCAATGTCGGCGTGGATTTTTTCGTTCGAATCCAGGGAATTGTCCAGGCTATAGGAAAGTGTCGCTGTCAGCCGGTTAAACAACATCGGGTCTGACCAGCTGAGGTGATAACCGAGGGCAAAGGTATCCCGGTATCCCTCGATCACCGGGTAGCCTGACGAGAGTCCCAGTTCATGTATCGGACTGTATTTACCCCGACGCGTCACCAGGTCATCCAGGGGCACATCTGCGGGCGACCCAACGGCCCAGTCCTTGACTACCGGATGTTTCCTTACAATCTCTGTACCGAGAAATGTAATCGCGCTGAGGTCTTCCAGCGGCACCGGATCGATGATCGTGGGTTTGAAACCCTGCCCGGTGTACTCAAAAACCATCAAGCGGCCATCATCCATGGGAATGGGCCGGAAAAAGCCGGTTTCCGCGTTGCTGACGGCCTCGATATCGCCTGTTGCGATTTCATAGCGGAAAATATTGGATATTCCAGTGTAGTAAGAACTGCCATACAGGAAGCGCCCATCCTGGGAAAACACGAATCCTTCAGGCACAAAAGAACCAAAATCGAACTGCAGCATGGGTTCGCTGTTACCGTTGGCCAGGTCATCCAGCGGGAAAACACGCAGGTACTGATTGCCATTGACTTCACCCATGGATGCGGACAACAGTTTTCCGTCTGGCGAGATATCGATGTCGTAAAGAACTTCGCCATAAGGCCAGGTGTGAACCTGTTCCCAAACCTCATAAGGCGGCGGAATGTTGACCAGCGTCACAAAGCCATTCTGGTGCCTCAGGCCCCATAGTGACTGAGATGTTTTATCGAACACCAGGTCACCAATACGGGCATCCTTCATCAGCATCCGTGGTTTGCCCTCGTCGGCATTTACAGACATCAAATCGCGAAAGGCGTGGTTGTCGCTGGTGTAAAACAGGGTGCGGCTGCTGTCGTCATAGGCCAATGATGTGACTTTAAACAGCATGGGCCCCTTGATGTCGGTGATTCTGCGCGTGGTCCTTTCATCCAGCGAAAACTCCCCAATGTGAGCCACCACACCAGGGTAGCGAAAGGCGGCAAGCAAACTGTTGGTGGCGGTATCAATGAACGACCGCGATATGGAACCTACACCTTGCCGGGTCAATGGTTCGGTCGGTGTGAGAGGATGTTGCCTGACGGCCGCGAGGTTTTTCTCCTGGAATTCATGCTCAAAAACGATCCAGTCGTCCCAGGCATCCTCCAGCGGTTTACCAAAGACTTTCCTGAATTGACTGGCGTAATATCTCTCACTGTCTTCATCACGCCGCAACCATTCAATCACCTGTTCCGGTGAATACTGGTAGGCCATGTAGCTGAAAAAGCGTGTCCCGTACAGGTAGGCGTTCACGCCGACCTGGAAATCCACCATGGTCCCTTGCGACACCAGGCCCAGGTTGCTGTAGAAATGGGCGTCATCACGCACCATTGATCGAAACACCATTTCATCGTAGGCGCCCTGGGCCCGTCCGATACCCCCCGCCATCCAGGTTTCCATGAAAACGGCACTGCCTTCGGTGTACCAGCGTGGCGAAACAACTCGTGGAGTCGCCAGGTAGAAATAGAGTACTGACTCAGGATGAACCTGTTCCGGAATGGGCTTGCCCAGAAAAAACCGTCGCCACCACCTGTCCTGTTCATTCCAGCCATCCATCGTAGCCACGTGCACCATTTCATGGTTCATGGTCATATAGACCCGTTCGCTCGATGAAAAGGTCTCGAATATACGGCTTAATGGGGCAATATCCAGCTGAATGGAATTGGTCGGGATTACACCTGCCGCAGCATTACCGTGATCAGTGAAGTCGGTAAGCATGACAGTGGTCTTTTCCCAGGGCGTCCAGTCCAGGAGGTAGCGCTGGAACTCCAGCGAATTGTGGAAACTCCTCCCAACATGCGGCACCAGGTAGGTTTGCAATGGGTCGAAATAAAGAAGTCTCAGATCATCCGTTTCCAATACATCCATGGTGAATGGATCGGCGCGAACGGCGCCCGACACCAGAGCGACAGAAAACAGCCAGCCAATCATTATTTTTCTTGCAACTGATCTCATGATGGTTCCTCCCTCGTATTGAGCATACACCGCCATTCCAGTTATTGCAGATCATGACCAAAAAAAACCGCCTGCATGAGCAGGCGGTTGATTCAATCAAATATTATTTCTGCTTTTCTATGTTCTAGTTTTCCATGGCATTGTCAGGG
>JAIVWI010000165.1:0-7104 GCA_048636595.1 Oceanospirillum sp.
ATTTACCCCTCCCGTCATTCCGGATCGGCATAGCCGCATCCGGAATCCAGAGGCCGTGGTGGTAGCGTCTGGTATTTTTCAGTGTGTTTTACACAAACTGGATCCCGGATGTTGCTGCGCAAATCCGGGATGACGGGGGGTCGCGCCCAAGGATGCTCCTACAGGAACTTCAGCCGTGCGGCGGCGCCGTGTTCTATGATTTTGTCTTGGTTAAAGGCAAGTTGGCCGTTGACCAGTGTGCTGATGATGCGGGAGCGGAAAGTGACGCCCTCAAATGGGCTCCAGCCACATTTGGACAACACCCGTTCCGGCGTTACCCGCGTTTTTTGCGTGGTATCCACCAGTACCAGGTCGGCCCAGTAACCTTCGCGCAGGAAGCCCCTGTCGACCACGCCGAAGCGCCTGGCGACGTTGTGGGTGGTTTTCCTGACGATCTCGGGAAGGCTCAGCACCTCATCGTGGTGAAGTTCGAGTGTCGCCAGCAGGGCGTCCTGTACCAGTGGCAGGCCCGCAGGCGCTGTCAGGTAGTCGCTGCTGGCTTTTTCTTCAGCGGTGTGCGGTGCATGATCTGTGGCGATTATATCCAGCCTGTCGTCCTTCAGGGCTTTGAGCAGGGCCAACTGGTCGGCAGGCGATTTAATCGCCGGGTTGCACTTGATCCGGTTGCCGAGCCGGGCATAGTCGTCGCTGTTGAAATGCAGGAAATGAACACAGACTTCAGCGGTGATGTTTTTGCCTTCGATGGGCCCGGGTTCGAATAATTCCATTTCCCTGGCCGTGGAGAGGTGGAGGATGTGCAGTTGTGCGTCGTATGTCCTGGCCAGTTCAATGGCCGTTTCAGATGACTGGTAGCAGGCTTCTGCGCTGCGAATTCGGGGGTGTTCTGTCACCGGGATTTCCCGTCCATATTTCGCCATCGCCACTTCCAGGTTTTTTTTGATCAGCGGCGTGGACTCGCAATGGGTGGCAATCAGGGTAGGGGCGTCGCGGAAAATTCCGGCAAGCGTACTTTCATTGTCGACCAGCATGTTGCCGGTCGATGCGCCCATGAAAATTTTGATACCACAGGCGGCGCCGGGCGGCAGTGAGCGAATGACATCAAGATTGTCGTTGGTCGCTCCCAGGTAAAAAGCGTAATTGGCCAGTGATTTTTGTGCTGCAATGGCGTACTTGTCTTCCAGGGCGTCGAGCGTCACTGTCGGCGGCATGGTATTGGGCATTTCCATGAAACTCGTAATGCCGCCGGCCACGGCCGCCCGTGATTCGGACCAGATTCCTGCCTTGTGGGTCAGGCCGGGCTCGCGAAAGTGCACCTGGTCGTCGATCATTCCGGGCAGGAGGTACGCACCGGCCGCATCCAGCACGCGCGTGTCGGCGCCAGCACTGATCGAATCGTCGATCTTTTCGATACGTCCGTTGTGGATGAGCAAGTCGCCATCCGTAATTTGCCCTTCGTTCACCAGTTGGGCATTTTTAATTAAAATTGAATCAGTCATTTTTTCCAGGAGAGTGTTTGCGTGCGGTCAGTTTTCGGGCTAGGGAACCGGGTCATGTCCGCCTTCACAGAATGGATGGCAACGGGAAATTCGCTTGATGGCCAGCCAGCTCCCGCGTAAAGCGCCGTGTTTTCCAATGGCCTCGGACGCATATTGTGAACAACTGGGTGTAAAACGGCAATGGTTTCCAAGGAATGGGCTCAACAACAATTGATAGGCTCTGATCATCCACTGCAACAGCCTTCCCATCAGTTTATGCCGGTAAATTGTACGAAAGAATCGGGTTTCAAGGTGTGAATGGGCCAGTTTGGATGAGAAATTTGAACAGAAAACTTGCCGTCTGGCGCCAGTTCAGCTATAACACACAAATTTCTTTCTGGGACGATTTGCTTCATTTTATTATTATTCTTGTAAAACAAAGGGATACGCAAATTGACCCGGTCGCTGGTTAAAGGAGTAGCTTAGCACGATGTCTACAAATACCGTCGTTTTGAAGAAAGGGTACAAACCCTTGAAGAAAGAAGCGTACATGTGCCAGAACCACCATGAATATTTCCGCCAGAAACTGGCCGGTTGGCGCGAAGAGTTGGTTGAGGAATCACGCGAAACCATCAACAACTTGCAGCGGGAAGTCAGGGACGTTGGCGATGAAGCGGAGCGGGCCACCCGGGAGACAGAAAACAGTCTCGAATTGCGCACGAGGGACCGTTACCGCAAGTTGATCAACAAGATTGACAAGGCCATGATTAGCCTGGAAGAGGGCGAGTATGGCTATTGTGAAGAAACCGGTGAGGAAATCGGCCTGGCCAGGCTGGAAGCACGGCCCATCGCAACGCTGTGTCTCGATGCCCAGGAACGCTGGGAGTTAAGACAGCGCCAGTTAGGCGACGCCCGGTAATCTAAGGGCGTCCTTGAGCGCGATCAGGCGTTCGGCCGCGAGCGACCTCTTACAGTGGGGGTGGGGTGCAAGTAGTCCGGTAAATTGATCTGGATGCCGGGGAATGCGATTTTTATCGTATTTTTTAACAAAAAATTAATAATTTTCTGTAAAATCCCGTATCATTACTCACGGTATCAGGGTACTGCCGTTGTCGGGCAGTAATTAATCAAAGTAATGCTTACAAGTAGGAGGGGCGTTACGTGAAAAAATCAATATTAATCACAAGTTTGACCGTAGTAGGCCTGGCTCTTTCTTCCGCGACATTGTATGCGGATGGGGACCAGCCCTGGCACATGACCTTGCAGGTCGGCGGTGCAAAAATGGACAATGACCGCGAGACGCGCGATGACGATGTCTGGTGGTCGGTTGGTTTCGGCAGGTTCTTCGGCAATAATTTCAGCCTGGACTTCGAATACGATAAATTCGAAGGCACCTATCGGGATTTCGATACCGTTGTTCCCGGTGCGACCTACGATAAATGGGGTTTGACCACTGTGGGCCTGATGGGACGCTACCATTTCGGCCAGAACAATTGGCGTCCGTACGTGGGTCTTGGCGCCGGCTCGACCAGCCACAGCAGCGTACTGGATGATGGCAGCAATCTGCAAACCAGTGCGGTCGTGGGTTTGCAGGGCAAGATCGCCAAGCACTGGACGACACGTTTCCAGGTTATGTGGAGATCCGATCATGACAATCAGAGCCTGCCGGCGGTAAGCACCAAGTTCAACGACCTCTTTTACAGCATTGGCATCAACTTCGATTTCGGTGGCACAGATGCGCCACCACCACCTCCGCCACCACCACCGCCTCCGCCACCACCGCCACCAAATCCTGACCTCGATGGTGATGGCGTGCTGAACGAGCACGACAAGTGCCCGAACACACGCCCCGGCGCCGTGGTCGATCTTGATGGTTGTGAAGTGGAAGCTGTGATCGAACTCGATGGTGTGCACTTTGACTTCGACAAGGCTACGCTGAAGCCTGAAGGCATGACCGTCCTCAACCAGGCTGCCGCGCTGCTGCAAAAGCATGAGCGTGTTGTGGTCGAGGTCGCCGGCCATACGGATAGTGTTGGTTCTGAAAAATACAACCAGGGCCTGTCCGAACGCCGCGCCAATTCTGTGAAGGACTACCTGATCAGCAAGGGCGTCAAGGCCAGCAGGCTCAGCGCTCGCGGCTACGGTGAGTCCCGGCCGGTTGCCAGCAATGATACAGATGAAGGACGTGCAGAAAACCGCCGCGTCGAGTTGATCGTGCTCGACCGCTAAGGTTTCGTCTGTTTGGTAAAAAAGCCCCGCTTCGGCGGGGTTTTTTTTGCCCCGGATAAACGATTAATGTGTGAGCAAGCCCCGGGCATGGCCTTTGATGGCGCCCAGCATGGCGTGGAGGCCGTTGGCGCGGGTGGGGGATAGGTGGCTGCTGAGTCCGATTTCCTCGATGAAATAGGGCTCGGTGTCGACGATTTGTTGTGCGCTGCAGCCTGAATATACCTGGATGAGCAAGGCAATCAGGCCCGAAACGATCGCAGCATCGCTGTTGGCGCGAATCGTCACCTCGCCGGCATCGCCTTCGAGCAGTAACCAGACTTGTGACTGGCAACCGGCCAGCAGTTTGTCATCGGTCTTTTCAGCAGCATCCAGGGGCGGGAGCTTGCGTCCCAGGTCGATCAGGTACTGGTAGCGGTCCAGCCACTCGTCGAACAGGCTGAATGAGTCGATGATCTCGTCCTGGCTTTGTTTTGGGTCATGCATGGCAGGACTTACGCATCCACTCGACGCCAGCGCGTGGCGCCACCGGCATCTTCCAGAACGATACCCATGGCCGTTAGACGGTCACGAATGGCATCCGCGGTGGCGAAATCCCGGTCGGTTCTGGCCTGGTTGCGTTGATCGATCAGGGCTTCGATGGCCGCGCTTTCCGGGTCACCCTTGTCCGCGCCGAACCAGGCGTCCGGGGCTAACTGGAGCAGACCGATCAATTGCGCATCGGCCAGCAGTTCACCCGCAAATTGTTGTGCCTGTTGCTGGTTCCCGGCCTTGGCAAGCTCACGGGCGACACGGTTGAATTCAGCCAGCGCCACCGGTGTGTTCAGGTCGTCCTCCAGGGCTTCCAGGAACAACTCACCGGGCCGCGGGTTTGCCTGGAACGGCCCGTAGCGGTCACTTGCGTTGCGCAGAACGCCATACAAGCGGTCCAGGGTACGGCGTGCCCGGTCCAGTTCTTTTTCCGACCAATCCAGCGGTTGCCGGTAATGGGCGCCCAGCAGCAGGTAACGCAGCACTTCGCCCGGGTGGGATTTCAGCAACTCGTGTACCACCAGGGTGTTGCCCTGGGATTTGGACATCTTGCGTTTTTCAACCGTGACAAAACCGTTGTGCAGCCAGTAATGCGCAAACGCCTGGCCGCCGTGGGAACACACGCTTTGCGCGATCTCGTTTTCATGGTGGGGGAAAACCAGGTCCTGACCGCCACCGTGAATGTCGATGGTCTCACCCAGGTGGGTTTCACACATGGCGGAGCACTCCAGGTGCCAGCCAGGCCTGCCCCAGCCCCATGGGCTTTCCCAGCCCGGTTGCGGGTCCTGGGACGGCTTCCATAAAACAAAGTCACCCGGGTTTTTCTTGAAGGGCGCTACTTCTATGCGCGAGCCCGCCATCATTTCACGTATGTCCCTGCGTGACAGGTCGCCATAACGGTCAAAAGACTCGATGTCGAAAAGTACGTGGCCCATGGCTTCATACGCATGGCCGGCGTCGAACAAGCGCTGGATCATGTCGATCATTTGTTCAATGTGGTCGGTGGCGCGTGGCTCGATGGTGGGGAGTCCGACACCGATGGCTTCCATATCCGAGTGATAGGCGTCCGTATAGCGCGATGATATTTCCTTGATCGGCACCTTGAGTTCGGCCGCCTTGGCATTGATCTTGTCGTCAACGTCCGTGATGTTGCGCGCGTAGATGACTTGCTTGTAATGGAGCGCCAGCAAACGGTACAGCAGGTCGAAAATGACCGCCGGGCGGGCATTGCCGATGTGAGCGAAGTTATAGACCGTGGGGCCGCAGACATACATCGTCACCCGCTCCGGATTGATCGGTACGAAATCCTGCTTTTCACGCGTGAGCGTGTTGTAGAGACGGATAGTCAATTTGCCTTACTCGCTTGCTGGGTCTAAAGTTCGCTACTGCGCCAATTTTGTTTATTTTACCAAGGGATTCGATTCATGAGCAAAGAATACAAGGATTTTTATGCGGCACATGTAGCTGAAATGCAAAACCGCTGGAGCGCCGCACTGGATGCGGAAAACCTGCAGGCTGTCCTGGTGCACTCGGGCACACCGCTGATCAGTTTTCAGGACGATTATGAATACGCTTTCCGCCCCAACCCCCACTTCCTGGCCTGGCTTCCGCTGACCCGTCACCACGACAGCGCGCTGTTGGTTCGCCCGGGCAGGAAGCCCTGCATATTTTATTACCAGCCTGAAGATTTCTGGTACCTGGCGCCGGCGGACCCGGAATCCTGGTGGGCTGACCATTTTGAAATCCAACTGGTAAACGAGGCGGATGGATGGCGCACGGGTCTTCTCAGCCAGCTCAATGCACTGTCGTTCGGCATCCGGGATGTCGCCGCCATCGGCGACGCACCCTCACTGGCCGCTACCTTCGAGGATGACCGGATCAATCCGGACGGCCTGGTAAACCGCCTGCAGGTGGAGCGCACGCGTAAGACTCCTTATGAAATTTCTTGCATGGCGGAGGCCAGCCAGTTGGCGGCAAGGGCGCACCTGGAAGCAGAAAATGCTTTCCGGGAAGGTGAAAGTGAATTGCGGATCCATCAGCGTTATCTCGGCGCGTGCGAACAAACGGATGCACAGCTTCCCTACAACAACATTGTTGCGCTCAATACGCACGGATCGGTGCTGCATTACCAGGGTAGGGACGTGGCCGTTCCCGGCGCGGTACGGTCGTTCCTGATCGATGCCGGTTGCACGGTCAACGCTTACGCTTCTGACATCACGCGCACCTACGCAGCGCGCGATGGCGCCGGCCAGGGAGATGGTTTTGCAGAACTCGTAGCGGCTATGGATACGATGCAGCAGGGCCTGAACGAAGTAGTGAGGGCAGGTTTGGATTATCGGGATCTGCATTTGCAGGCCCATCGTGAGATTGCGGGTATCCTCGAGTCTTCCGGCATCATCAACGTGCCGGCTGATGACGCCGTGGCATCAGGCCTGAGCAGTGTTTTCTACCCGCACGGCCTGGGCCACTTTATCGGTCTGCAAACGCATGATGTGTCGGGCTTGACCGACAATGAAGGCAGTGCCATTCCACGGCCCGAAGGACATCCTTTTTTGCGCCTGACGCGCGTGCTGGAAGCAGGAAATGTTCTGACCATAGAACCCGGTCTGTACTTTATTGAACCGCTGCTGCAGCAGTGGAAAGAAAACGGGGATGCATCGGCGGTTAACTGGGACCGTGTGGAGGCGCTGAAGCCCTATGGAGGCATCCGTATTGAGGACAACCTGGTGGTAACCGAAACCGGCAGCGACAACCTGACCCGTAAGGCTTTTGCTGAATTGTAAGAGCGTCCTTGGGCGCGACTTGTGCTCGTCTATTGGGAGAGTGTAAGTTATCCAGCCGGTCGGCCGCAAGCGACCTCTTACAGAGCGAT
>JAIVWI010000166.1:0-3086 GCA_048636595.1 Oceanospirillum sp.
ATTTACACCGGCTTGCGCCAACCCCCCGCGGCTGTGGCGCAGGTGGCGCTGGAAGAGGATGTGGACGTGATCGGCCTGTCGAGTATGGCCGGCTCGCACGTCCCTTATTGTGAACGGCTGAAAGAACTCCTGGTCGAGAAAGGCCTGGATGACAAACTCTGGATCATCGGTGGCAGTATCCCCGCACCGGACCAGGAAGCACTGAGAGGGGTCGGACTCGACGGAATTTTCCCGGCTGGGACCCGGCTCGAAGAGATTGTTGATTTCATCAATGAGAGATGCAAATGACAAAGCAACATAAAAAAGTAACGGGCGCATCGGAAAGGCGGCAGGATATCAGCCGGCCTATTTTCAATGAATCCGGTATTGAGATTAAAAAAACCTATACGGCGGAAGATCTCGAGGCATCCGGTGGTGTTGAAATGGTCGGTCTGCCCGGCGAGTACCCGTTTACGCGCGGCATACACAAGGAAATGTACCGCAAACGGCCCTGGACCATGCGCCAATACACGGGTTTTGGTAATCCGGAAGATACCAATGAACGTTTCAAATTCCTGATTGAAAATGGCCAGACAGGCCTGAACGTGGCATTTGACCTGCCATCCCAGATAGGCCTCGATTCGGACGATGATCTCGCCATCGGTGAAATTGGCCGGGTCGGTATGGCGGTTGATTCACTGCGGGATTTCGAAGTGGCCTTCGACGGCATCGACCTTGAAAAGATTACCGTCTCGCTGACCGTCAATGGTTCAGCGGCGATCATGATTGCGATGTACCTGGCGATGGCGGAGAAGCGTGGTTATGACATTTCAAAGCTTCGCGGGACTGCCCAGAACGACATCCTGAAGGAATTCATTGGCCGGGGCACCTGGGTATTTCCGGTGGAGCCTTCCATCAAGCTGGTAGCCGACACCATTGAGTACTGTGCCAACAATGCACCGAAATACAGCCCGGTCAGTGTCTGCGGCTATCACATCCGCGAATCCGGGGCGGATCCGGCGCAGGAAATGGCTTACGGCTTCGTGATCGCCAAAGCCTATACCGACCTGGTGCTGGAGCGCGGGCTCGATGTGGATGAGTTTGCTTCGAGGCTGTCATTTAATTTCAACATCTACGGCAATATCTTTGAGCAGGTGGCGAAATTCCGGGCCGGCCGTGGTTTGTGGGCGAAGATCATCAAAGAGGAATACGGTGCGACCAACCCGCGCTCGATGGTTTTACGCATGATCGCCGGCGGTGGAGGCAGTGGCCTTACCAAGGAACAACCCGAAGTCAATATCGTGCGTGGTGCTTACTACGCACTGATCAGCGCCCTGTCCGGTGCACAGACGATGGCGCTTTGCTGTTATGACGAGGCTTACACGATACCCAGTGAAAGTGCGCAAACCTTGTCACTGAGGACCATGCAGGTGTTGATCGAAGAGATGGGCCTGTGTGACACCGTGGATCCACTGGCAGGTTCTTATTATATCGAGACATTGACCAACCAGATGCGTGACCGGATGGTGGAGGTCATGAAAGAAGTCGACGAGCAGGGCGGCATCGTCAAAATGGTGGCCGAGGGCACGATCCAGTCAAAAGTGTCCGCCCAGGCCTATGAATTGTTGCAGGATATCGAGTCCGGTGAATTCCCCAAGGTAGGCATCAATTGCTACCAGGTGGATGAGGATGAGCCGGAAGTCGAATACCACCCCTACGCCGAAGATGACGCACGCCTGCAGATTGAACGCCTTGGGCAATTGCGTGATGAACGTGATTCTGCAGCAGTGGAATCATCGCTGGAGAAACTCGTGGATGATGCCAGGGCGGGAGTGAATGTCATGCCGGCCATCATGGCGGCGGTCAAGGCCTATGCCACCGTAGGCGAAATGACCGATGCGCTGGTTTCTGTGTATGGCCGTTACAACGAACCCGTGCGATTTTAAAGGTAAATGCTGAATATGAAGGTAGAAAACTACAAAGTGCCATCCTCGATAAGCGAGGCCGCACAGTTGCTGCACCAGGGGGAGGCAACCATTGTTGCCGGCGGCACGGATCTGACACCACAGACTGAAGCCGGTGTCAGGCAATTCGCCGCCACGCTGATCAATATTCAGCGTATCGAAGAGATGCGTGGAATATCCCTGGCAAACGGTCGTTACCGTATCGGTGGTTTGACCACGGTGACAGAAATTCTGGAAAGTGAAATGCTGGCCGCTGATGTACCGGTTCTGGTTGAAGCCGCGGATCATTTTGCCAGCCCCCAGATTCGCAACGCAGCGACCCTGGCCGGCAACCTGTGCAATGCATCACCGGCCGGGGACATGATCATTCCGCTGTTGCTGCTGGATGCGCAAGTGGAGTTGGCAAGCTGGGCCGGTGCTTCGGTTTCGATGCGCAAAGTTGAGCTGGCCGATTTTTTTACCGGACCCGGAAAAACAGTTATGGAAAAAGATGAGCTGCTTACCGCGATCGAATTTGCACAGCCGCTTGATGGTTTCAAAGCGGCCTTCCTCAAATCCGGACCGCGCCCGGCGCTGGAGATTTCCACCGTAATGATGGGGGTTGCCGGTGTCTTGCAGGACGGTGTTTTGCATGGCGTCCGCGTGGCCATTGGCTCAGTCGCACCCACGCCGTTGCGGGCAACGCAGACAGAGGCAGTGCTGGAAGGCGGGGCGCTTAACAATGAGGTGATCGGGCAGGCGGTTGCGATGGTCACCCGGGAAATTTCACCGATTGACGATGTGCGTGCATCGGCGTGGTACCGCAAACACCTCACGGGTGTATACATCAGGAGGGCATTGACCCATGTCGCTGGAAATTGAAATTGAATTCACCCTGAATGGCAGACGCACACGGGTCAAGGTTCCGCCCGCGATGACGACCTTGTCCATGTTGCGGGACAAGTTTGACCTGACCGGCGCCAAGCTGGCTTGCGGCGAGGGTGAGTGCGGCGCCTGCACGGTAAAAGTAGATGACCGCACCATCAATACCTGCCTGATGTTTGCGGTGGATTGCGACGGCCGCGAACTGCAGACCATCGAAGGTCTTGCTACCGGCTCCGGATTGGAAATAATGCAGCAGGCGTTTGTGGAGCACGGCGCAAT
>JAIVWI010000166.1:3096-6996 GCA_048636595.1 Oceanospirillum sp.
GAGCAGGCAGGCGCGCTACCGGATCGACCAGGAGCCGGATCAGGGACGAAACATGACCCGCGATGACATCGCCCGCGGGTTGGAAGGCAATGTCTGCCGCTGCAGTGGTTACACCAAGGTGGTGGACGCCGTCGCGGCCGTGGCGCTCGGGGAGGTCGCATTATGAGCGCCAACATCATGAATTCCGCGATTGAAAAGAAAACCATCATCGGCGCGCGCGTTCCCAAACCGGATGCACCGGACAAGGCGACCGGGCGCACCCGTTATATCAACGATATGGTGCTGCCGAGGATGCTGTACGGCAAAATCCTGCATACCGACCGGGTGCACGCGAAGATCATCAGTATCGACACCAGCGCAGCGCGAGCGCTGCCGGGAGTTCACGTGGTTCTTACCGGCGACGACATTCCGGAATTAAGATTTGGAACCACACGCGACAACGTGCCGCTCAAGGCTGGAAAGGTCAGATGTATCCGTGACGAAGTGGCGGCGGTTGCAGCGGAAAGTGAGGAGATTGCTGCGCAAGCCATTGCCTTGATCAAGGTTGAATACGAAGACCTGCCGCCTGTTTTTTCGCCCAGGGAAGCCATGCGCGAAGGTGCGCCAGTGGTGCAGGAAGACCATCCGGATAATCGCAGCCTGCATTATGAATTTTCCCACGGCGATATCGCCGCCGCTGAGGCGGAATCAGATATCGTGGTCGAACATGAGTTCGAATTGCCTTACGTGACGCATTGCTGCATGGGCACGAGTTGCGCTATTGCCGATTTCGACACGGCCGGCAAGCTGACCATCTATACCCAGACCCAGTACCCGTACAACTACAAGATGGATCTCGCGCCTGCACTGGGTATCCACCCGGGCGACATCCGCGTAATCCAGCCTCCCGTTGGCGGCGCTTTCGGCTCAAAGCTCGACGTGTACCCGTTCGAACCCATTTGCGCCCTGCTGGCCCAGGCCGCGCGCCGGCCCGTCAAGCTGACTTTTTCACGCGAGGAAGAGTTCATCAACTCACCGACACGCCAGCCGGTGGAATTCAAAATCCGCAGTGGCGTCAAGCGGGACGGCACGCTGACTTTCCGCAGCGTGGACGCCTTGTTGAATAACGGCGCCTACACCTCCTGGGGACCGACCACCCCGGTCATCCAGATGCGCACCTTCACCGGTCATTTCCGTGTGCCAGTGGTCGAGTACAAGGCCCAGGCGATCTACACCAACAGCGTATATTCAGGATCTTTCCGCGGTTACGGCAACGTTCAGGCGACTTTTTGTACCGCGACAATCATGGACATGCTGGCCGGGGAAGTGGGCATGGACCCGATCGCATTCCGCCTGAAAAATGCACAAAAATCCGGTGAAGTGACGCCCCAGGGGTCGATACTCGAGGACTGCAGGCTCGGCGAGTGTATAGAAATTGCAGCGCAGAAGACTGATTTTCTGCGTAAGCACAAAGCCAATGCGGAGGCTCGTGGTAAATCCAGCCGTATCAAATACGGCATCGGCATCGCCACCTCAATCCATAACGCGGGCGGCGCTAAAATTCACAAGAGCGATGGTTGCGGCACGATACTGAAACTGGACGATTTCGCCCGGGCCACCTTGATTACCGGTGCTTCTGAAATCGGCCAGGGCATCGATGCCGTATTGTGCCAGATTGTGAGCGAGGAACTCGGCATCCCGATTTCGGACATCACCATTGTGAACGACGATTCCGCCCTGGGGCCGTGGGATGTCGGTGTGCATGCCAGCCGGACGACATTCATTGCCGGCAATTCCGCTTTGCGGGCGGCGAGGGCGGCACGCAAACAGGTGCTCGATGCTGCCGCGAAGCAATCTAATGTGACTGCCGAAGAACTGGACCTGCGCGAAGGGCACGTAGTGCAGGCTGACAATGGCATACCGGTGATCAAACTCGACAAACTGCTGCGCCGGATGCATTTCAGCGAGGAACCGGAGTTGGTCATGGTGACCGATTATTACGAGCCGAACAGCGAACCGGAAGACAAAAATCACGTCGGCAACCTCTCCGCCACCTGGGCGCACGGGGCCTATGTCGCTGAAGTCGAGGTCGATACTGAAACCGGCGAGGTGAAAGTACTCAAATTGACCGCTGTGCAGGACGTGGGCCGGGTCATCAATCGCCTGGGTATTGAAGGACAGATGGAGGGCGGAATCTCGGTATCCCTGGGTTACGCGCTCAGCGAGCAACTGCAGATCAGGGAAGGTAAAGTGCTTAATCCCAGCTTCCGTGATTACAAGGTGCCGACCGCGCCGGAAACGCCGGAGATCGAACTGCACTTCGTCGAAAGCGACTGCAAGGAAGGCCCGCTGGGCGCCAAGGGTATCGCGGAATTGCCGGCGATAATCCCGGCGCCGGCCATTGCCAACGCCGTATACAATGCAATCGGTATTCGTTTCTTCGCACCGCCGTTGACGCCTGAGAAGGTCGCCAGGGCGCTGCACGAAGCGCGGCTTGAAGCGGCGCATCAATGAAACAACGCACCGTCCTGAGCCTGGAACAGGCGCTTTCATTGCCGTACGCGACACTCCGCTTTGCCCAGTTGGGATGGCGGGTCATCAAGATCGAGGCGACGCCTTCTGGCAAACGGCTGCCGGGCGACCCGAACCGTTATATCGGCACCCAGGTTGTCGACGATGACCGCAACAGTTATTTCATCGCACCCAACGTGGGTAAAGAAGCCATTGCGCTGGACCTGAAAGACCCGCGTGGCCGTGAACTGCTTTTACGCATCATCAAAGAGCTGAAAGTCGATATTTTCTGCTGCAATACTCTGCCTGGGCGCTACGAAAGCCTGGGCATTGACTATGCAACACTCAAGCAAGCCAACCCGAAAATCATCTGGGCCGGAATTTCAGCGATGGGTCCGGAATATCCCAATGTGCCGGGTTACGATCCGGCCTTGCAGGCCATGTCCGGATTCATGGAGTTAACCGGCCGGGAAGACGGGCAGCCAACCTTGTCGGGTATTCCACTGATTGACCTGAAAGCGGGCGATGAAGTTTACGCAGGCGTGTGCCTGGCGCTGGCCGAACAGGCGGAGACCGGTGTGGGAGCGGAAATTCACGTGTCCATGTTGCAGGCGGCCGCTTCCTGGCTGATTACGACGCTGCCTTTGATTGATTTTGATTGTGACGATTCGGAAATCACCCGTTGCGGCAACGAACACCGCAAGTTCATCCCCACCAATGCCTACCCGACCCGGGATGGTTTTATCTATGTCGCGATCGGCAATGATCTGCAATGGCAGCGGTTTACCGAAATCGAAAAATTCAGCTCCGTTGCCAATGAAACCCGGCAGACAAACAAGGGCCGCCAGGCCGAACGGCAGGGCTGTTACAAAGACATCAGTGCATTATCGGTAAACTATACGACAGCCGAACTGGCCGTGGATTTTACAGCGGCAACGATTCCCCATGCAGTGATCAATGACATTCGCCAGGTGCGGGTGCTGGAAGCGCTGAGCAGTAAACTCACCACGACCCGGACGCCGGACGGCAAGCTCATCCACATGCAACCGATGGCGGTAGATCTTGAATCAGCACAAAAAGAACTGGCGTTCCCTGCCAAATACGGACAGGACACCGGTCAGATTCTTACTGAGGCCGGCCTGGATTCTGCTGAATTGGAAGCGCTCGCCGAGGCGGGTGTGATTGCCATGAATACAGGAGTGACTCAATGAAACCCAACAAGCTGGACCACATCAGTATTGCGGTCAGGAACCTGGACGAAGCACGAAAAATATGGGAGCCGATCCTGGGAAAAACTGAACCGGACGACGCCTATATCGACGAGCCGGAAAAAATCCGGGTCGCGCGTTATTGGGTCGGTGAAATTGGCTTCGAGTTAATGGAATCCACTGCGCCAGACGGGGACGTGGC
>JAIVWI010000167.1:0-6955 GCA_048636595.1 Oceanospirillum sp.
CGAAACAGGGCGGCATCCGCCATGTAGCGGAACATGCCTTCCAGCGCCATGCCCGTAGCATCACTTTGTACTGCATCATCGGCCGGCGCCGTTTCGTTCACTACCGGTTCCGGTTGTTTTGCGCAAGCTGACAGGCCCAGGGCAAACAGCATTAAAACCGCAGTGATCAATAGATTACGTTGCATTGCTTTGCTCCCCTTTGCGCGCTACCGAACCGGTTAAAACCAGCTTCATGCCATCTTCGAAGGATATATCTACCGGCGTAAGGCAGGAACGCGGCAGGAAAAGGGTATAACCGCCAATCTGGTAGCTCATGGGAAGATACACCGCGATGGGGTCATCAACCGTAAGCTTCAATGGAAACCGGCTGAATTCTTCACGGGTGACAAAACCCAGCATTTCAAACTCCTGGCCGGGGATTTTCACCAGCACGACTTTGCTCATCGCTTTACTGCTGTCAGGGCTGAAATAACCTATGAAATCCTTGATGGCTGAATAAATGGTTTTAACCAGTGGCAGGCGATGGAGGATCCTGTCGCCCAGGTCGAATAGCCTCTGGAACAGGATGACATGGGTCAGCAGGCCGATCAGGATGGTTATCGCCAGTGCGGATACCAGACCCATCCCGGGGATATACCAGCCTTCGGGCAGGAAGCGGATGATAAGGCCGCCCAGCAATCGTTCCGCACCCCCGGCCATCCACCAGAATATCGCCAGTGTCAGCACGGCCGGAATCACGACGGCCAGGCCTTTCAGAAACAATTTACCGATGGTATTCATGATGGTGATTCACTGCGGGTTTATTCGGTGGCTGCCTGTATTTTATGGCTGCTTGAGCCTCAGATTCCAACTTTCGACAGGGCGTCGATAATTTCCCGCAGAAACCGTTCAGCAACGGGGTGATCCACTGCAAACCGGGTTTCCACTGCCTTGGCATGGTCCACGACGTTGTCGAACTCGTCACTGACGGAGTCAGACTCCACCAGGCGATTGATTTCCGTGTCCAACTCCCGGACCAGCTCGAGCGTCTCGGTATCGACTTCATCCGTGTTTTCCAGTTCTTTGTGGAGCCGGGCCAGTAAATCTCTTAGCTGCTGATCATCCATTGACTGTTCACCTGCGTGGGGGTCGTTTTCAAGTTCTACTGTACCACCTGCGGAAGGAAGCAGGCAGGTCCTGTGCAGGATAATGACGATGTTTTTTGTGTCATACGCTCAGCACTAATTTCAACCCGTCATTGACACGGTCCATTGTGCGTCCAGGCAATGCGCCAATACGCGCTGTAAGCAACTTCCGGTCTATGGTTAGAATCTGAGAAATATTGACAACCGAAGCCTTGGAAAGCCCTGAATCGGATTTGCTGATACGGACATTGCCCGGAGCTTGAGCAAGCGCCAGGTTCGAAGTGATCACGGTTACCAAAACGGTTGAGATTCGGCTTTCATTAAACGAGTTGGCCTGCACGATGAGAACCGGGCGGCGATAACCGGGCCCAGAGCCTTCTGGCGAAGTCAGTGATGCCCACCAAATTTCACCACGCTTCATGGCTTATTGAATCGAGTTGTGCCTGAGCCAGACCGTTTTCAACGGCAGATACTTCACGCCCATAAATTTCATTGAGTTTGGAGGTGACTGCTTCTGAGTCACGCGATTCCAGATAGGCCGCCAGGGCCTCTGCAAATATTTGACTGCGTGGGACGTTTCGCTGTTTAGCTAAGCGCTCGGCGGCCTCAAAAATGCGATCTGGTACGGAAACAGCTACTTTCATACTGACAGGGTATCACTGTGGTAATACCGGTTCAACTATACATATAGCGTGCGAGTTAATTAGGACAGCGCAGATGCTTCAGGCAAAAATTCCGTGCAGATACCAGCCGCGGTGGGGTTTGTATTCGTGGAAGGCCCACAAGGTGCTGCCGTGGGTGTCACGGACGATGAAGTAATCGCGGCGGCAATCGCGGCCGTCCCACCAGCCGCTCTCGATGCGTTCGGGGCCGGCGAGGATTTCGTAGTTTTCGATGGTGCAGCGTTTGGGTTTTGGCAGCAGCCAGCTCGGGCGGTGTGCGAGTGCGGTGCAGTTTGCTTGCTCATCCAGTGTACGGGTGCGCCAGCTGTATTCCGGGCGGTGATCCTCGACGCCGGTAATGCCGGTGACCGACTCGCGGCCGAGGCGGGCTTGCAGGCGTTCGGCCAGTTGTTCGATGCCTTGCTGCTGTTCCGCTGTCGTATCCATGAACAGGCTGTGCTGGCCCGCACTGAATTTCAGAAGTTGCGGGGCTTCCAGGCGGATTTCACGCACAGCCTGGGGCAGGCGCAGACGTTCCAGGCGTTCACGTAACACCGTCACCAGGCGGGCAGGGTCCTGGGTGGGGGACTGCAGGCCCAGCTCCAGCAGGGTATCTTCATGGTCCTCATGGCCGAGCACAATCTGTAACGATTGTGCCGCGGTATCGCCGCCGCGCAGCACGCCGCATAGTTCTTCCAGCAAGCGCTTCAGCGGGAATAACAGGGCCTGGCTGGCGGTGATTTCGGCCGGCAGGTCCATCCGGGAAATAAAAGTTTCCGGCGGCTGGTACAGGGGCCGGGGATCGGCCTGGATGCCCAGCAGACGATCGAGGTAAGCAGTAATGGTGGGGCCGAAACGCCGGGTCAGCGCCTTGCGTGGCAGCCTGAGCAGGTCACGCACCTGGCGAAAGCCCATACGCTGCATGGCAAGCTGTTGTGCAGCATCCAGATGCAGGCGCTCAAGAGGCAGCGGACCGATTTGCTGGCGTATGTGTCCCGCACTGCAGATATGCAGGCCTTCACAGGCTGCCAGCCAGGCCGCTTCCGGGCTGGGAGCGGAACCCGTCATGGCATGGTAACCGAGCTGCCCGAGCTCTCGTTGCAGACGATTGCCCAGGATCTGCGGCCTGCCAAACAGGCGTTCACTGGCGCCGGCCTCCAGGAACAAGCCGCTGCGGTCAGCCGGGATGCTTACCTGGTTGCTGTACTGGTAGCACCAGGCAGCCAGGCGCTGCAGGGCCCGCTGTTCTGCGCCTGTATCACGTTCCACTACCTGGAGTGTATCCATCAGGCCCAGGGCGGCCGTGGCCGGCATACCGGCTTTCACGCCACCGGCCAGGGCCGCTGGATTACAGTCGATGATCAGCTCGCGCCGCTTGACAGGCTCACTGACCGCGATGGGCGATCCGTTCCTCGCCTGCCCGCGGGTGAACAGGTCCAGAGCCAGGTGTGGGAAGCGTATGCCGAGCCAGCATGGGTCAGGAGTGGTTTTCTGCAGGGGGAGCATGGCTCTGAGCTTGACACCGCCGCTTCGCATATCCTGAGAAAGAACTTAGTTGATGGCCGTCGAGGCCGGTAGCTGCATGGCGCCGGCAGCCGGCTGAGGGATTGCGCCGGGTGTCTGCGGAACAGGCGTCTGTTGGGTATGGGGCTGGGAATAAGGCCGTGGAATCCATGCCGGCTCAAGCGGCCGGCTTCCACGGCACTTGAGCACACTCACGCGGGTGCCGCGCTGAGCGTCAGCCTCCAGTTGCAGCCGCAGGGCAGCCGGTGAAGCTGCATCGAGCGCATTTTCAGGCCGGAACAGGAAAGCCACCTTGCCACTGTTTTCGGCCGCCAGCTGCAGGCGCCGCAGGCGGGTAAAACTGATCCGTTCGGGCCAGGCCAGCACCGCACCACTCCGGCCGCCACTGAGCGCCTGTTCACAGGCCCACAGCGATTCTTTTTCCTTGTGTGTGCGTACCAGCAGAAGTTGCTCGAGCAACAGGCCATGGCCGTGCAGTGAGGCGGGGTAGGGGATCCATGGCGGGTCTATCATGATGATCCATTGGCCCTGTTCACTCATGCGGGTCAGGGTGGGCAACAGCAGGCTGAACTCGCCCAGCCCGGGTTTTGCGGAGACCAGCTCGGTCACCGCACCCAGCGGCCAGCCGCTACCGGGCAATCGTGCGTCCAGCCTGGCATGGCCGGTGGGCAAAGTACGCTGAGCGTGGTTGGCGCGACGCCCTTTCCACAATTGCGGTGTGGTGCTGAGCAGCTTGCTGATGGTGCTGTTTTGCGGCTGGTTAGCTTTGGGCAGATCGCCCGCAGGTGAGCTCTTACAGGGAGATCTCCGGGTCATTTCAATTCCGGGCGGATCACGCCGACTCCGAGCCCTTCGATGGCGAGTTCCTGCCGGTGCAGGTTGACCTCGATGGGTTCAAAATCGGCGTTTTCCGGGATCAGTTGCACCAGGTGTCCACGGCGCTGGAAGCGTTTGACGGTGACTTCATCATCCAGCCGGGCCACCACGATCTGCCCGTTGCGGGCTTCCGGAGTGCGGTGCACCGCCAGCAGGTCGCCATCCAGGATGCCTGCATCGCGCATGCTCATGCCCTCGACCCGCAGCAGATAATCGGGTTTGGGCGAGAACAGGGCAGGGTCTACGCGATATTCGCCCTCAATGTTTTCCTGCGCCAGGATCGGGCTGCCGGCGGCTACCCGGCCGATTAGCGGGAGCGGGCTGTTGGCGGAGGCTGGCAGCTCACCCGCCGCCAGCGCCGGAGAAGCCACCGCCGCCGGAGCCGGATGATGAGCCGGGTGGTGATGAGGCTGATGAAATGGCGGAGGAAAAAGAACTGCCGAAGTTATCGCCGAGATGGTTTAGCGCATCCACACCCTGGAAGTTGCCGCTATACCACCTGGGGTGGTATCCGGCCTGCCGGCGGACTTCTTCGGGCATTTCGCGGGCGAAGCGATTACACCAATTGTTTTCAACGCCCAGCGCATAAGCAAAAGGCAGGAAAGTTTCAAAAACTTCGGGCGTTACCAGTGGGGAGTGCATACGGTCCAGGCGGTCCTGCTCGGCGGTATCCAGGTACATTTTGAAGCCGTCAATTTCGTCCATGACCAGGCGGCCTGCCGGGGTGGGAGCGCGCATCAGGAAATTAAACGCCCCGTGCAGAGCCATGGTCAGTACGAGGTATGTGACCCAGACGGCCGGTCCGCCTGTGAAGAAGGCCGCGATAACAGCCGCAGCGATGGACATCAGTACCGGCGGCGCCATGTAGATGCTGTTGAGATGAAACAGGCGCCCGAGGTATTCCTTTTTCAACTCTTTTTTCAGCATCCGTTTCGCCGACTGGAAATCCTTGTAATTTTCATTATCCATTTGAATGCTGGATCCGGGCAGGGGCAGCAGTTCATCCAGCGTGACCCGCTCGCCTTTCGTCAGTGCCGTGGCAGGCGTTCCCGTCTCGCGCCGCAGGGTGAATTCTTCATCCTCCTCCTCGATCACCAGTTGCCCCTTCACTGCCAGGCTGATAACGGCGGCGGTAAACGCATTACGGTTAAAAGACATGTCTTTCACATATCTGCAGGCTGCAGGTGACAGCCTCTCTGGTGGTTTGAAACGGGGAATGATGACGCCCTTTTCCGGGTCACGCCCGACCTTGTTCCAGGACCAGTAATACCATGCCAGCGGTAAAATCAGGCCGAAAAACAAGATGATTGCAGCACCGTTGTCACGGGCAAACCAGGCTGTTTTTTGCACGAATCCAGGCTCAGCTACCCGGCCTTTGGGCCACGCGGCGATAACGGACATGCCCTCCCACGGCTCAAGAGGAGCAGTGCTCTCGAACCTGGCCTTGCCGCTGTTAAGCACTTCAGCAATCGCCCTGCTTTCCTTTGATCCGTAGCGGCCCGTGTAAACACTGAGCTCCAGTTCGCCCGGCGTAAAGGTGAAGGGAAATGAAACAGTGGCGGTAACGTGATCGATCGGAAACATCCATCCGTTGCCGGTGACGTTCCACCACAATTCGTCGTGCTCTTTGAAAAATCCAATTTGCCGGTTGGTGAGAAACACGAGTTCGTATTCGTGTTCACCGTGGTCAAGATAATGACTGGCGCTGCCGAAATAAACCCGGATGCCGTTCGATCGCTTTTCCGTGTGCCAGGGCTCAGCCTGGCCGTTGCGCCGGACGGAGATCACGTCGAAATCCACCCGGAACCGGTTGCCGAGCCGGTCTTTGTAGCGGGTCGGGAAATCACGGTAGATACCGCGCCGGATGTTATTGCCTTCCGCCCGGACACGAATGGTTTCGGTAACGGTCAACACCCCATTTTCATGGATCCGGATATCGGATTGGTAATCGAGGATGCGCTCATCTGCAATGGCGAGCAGGGGCAGCAGGCAGCATAAAATGATGATCCAACGACGCATCAGGTGCCGTTGAGGTCGATTTCAGGGGCCTGTCGCTGGCTGGCCAGTTCTATCTCGAAGAAAACCGCCTGGTGAAAGCCAAACAAGCGGGCGACGAGCATCGAGGGGAATCCCTCCACGAGATTATTGTTATCGCGGACACTGCCGTTGTAATACCTTCTTGCATACTGCAGTTGTTCCTCAATTTCGACCAGGCTTGCATGCAGCTGCATGAAACCCTCGCTTGCCTTGAGGTCCGGGTAATCTTCGGCCACTGCGAACAGGCGGCCGATGGACCGGGAGAGCCCGGATTCCTGGCTGGCGCGCTCACCCGTTTCCATCCCGGGTGTCGCGCGCAATCGGGTAACACGCTCCAGGACCCCGGATTCGTGTTTCATGTAGCCCTTTACCGTGGCGACGAGATTGGGGACCAACTCATACCGGCGCTGCAATTGAACGTCGATTCCCGCCCAGGCTTCGTTGACCTGGTTGCGTTTACGGACCAGGCGATTGAACGTCCACACAGCCCAGACCAACGGAATGAGCAGGGCAATGATAAAGATCGTTTGCATTCAGAATGGCAAATCGAGTGCGCCGGTAATGAACCGGTTCAGTGGCATGGCGCGCCGGAAAGCCTCGGTCACTTCATCGAGGAATCCCGGTCTCAGTGCTGCCGGAGCATCCGCCACAGTCATGACGTAGAAACTTTTCCGTTTCAGGTCTTCAATGTGTATGTGCTCGGCATCGAACCCCCGGGGAGGCCGTTTCAGC
>JAIVWI010000168.1:0-6780 GCA_048636595.1 Oceanospirillum sp.
ACTCGAAGAAGGGCTCGACATCATCGAGTGCAGCCATAGGGATATTATGAGCTGACGGAAAAAACGCCTGCTGCCGAGTTGACGTCCTCAATCATCCGGTCCCAGACCGGCGGCAGTTCGGTAAGCTGGCGCCAGAATGCCTGGTCCCTGCGTTTGTCGAAATCTGCCAGGGCCACGCCCTGCTGTTCCACCCATGTGTAGTAACCGAGGTTGAATATTCTCTCCCTGTCTCTCAAGGAAAGCTCAGCGACCTCATCACTGCCCTGCCCTGCAATATGTTGGCCGAATACCTCAGCCGCATCGAGTGGATCGAAGCGGCCACCGAAATCCTGCTCCAGCGTCTTTTGTTTTTCGGTTTGGTACATGCTGCCGCCATCGGTGGCGATGGTCAGGAGTACATCGTTGGGGCCCAGCTTCTGGTGTTTGGCCAACTTGATTGCGGCGAGGATATTTGCGTTGGAAGACAGCCCCATGCGCTTGAGTATTTTGTCCGTAAATTCCTGCTCCAGGCCTTTGCGACCGGTCAGGTATTCGCGGCCGGACGCGGTGTTGAAAAGAACGTTAAGCGCGTCAGAACTCTTGTCCGACACACCGATGATGAAATCAGTGTTCATCACATTGTGAATATAGGGCACGTGCTTGTCGCCAATGCCCTGGATATTGTGCTCGCCATAACCGTTATAGGCCAGGGTGGGACACTCAACAGGCTCCGCGGCAGCAATCTTGCTACCGAATCGGTCTTTCAAATAGTCGCCCGCAGCAAGGGTTCCGGCCGACCCGGTGGCGCCCACGAACGCGGCCAGCCTGAGATCAGGCGCGGCGCCCTGGATGGACTCGAATACTTTCTCCAGGGCCGTGCCCGTAACCAGGTAGTGCCCAAGGTAATTGCCGAATTCCGAAAACTGGTTGAAAATGACATTGCGCTCGTCTTCATCCAGTTCCGCGCATTTGTCGTAGATTTCCTTCACGTTGCTCTCGGTGCCCGGCGTCCTGATGATGTCGTCACGATCAACGACCCAGTCTTCCAGCCAGGCGAACCGCTCACGGCTCATTCCTTCCGGCAATACCGCGACACTGTGGCAGCCAAGTATGCGCGATATGGCAACACCGCCACGGCAGTAATTCCCCGTCGAGGGCCACACGGCGCGGTGATGTCCAGGGTCAAACTGACCGGTGACGAGACGCGGCGCCAGGCAAGCGTAGGCCGGCAGTACTTTATGGGTGGAAATCATCGGAAAAGTGTCGCCAAACAGGACGACGATTGGCGAATCAACGCCGGTCAATTCCGGTGGTAATACAACGTGCTCAGGCACGTCGGTCAGACCACCGGTTTTAAGGTCATTGTGCCAATGGACCCGAAACAGGTTCAGGGGGTGGGCCTGTTCAGGAGACACGTCCTTGAGCATTTCAATGATTGAGCGCGGAATACTGGACGGATCTTGCAACTGTGAGAATGTCGGCAGTACCACTTTGGCCTGCTTCAGGCGCGCTATCGTTGCATCAACCAGTTCCTGGTTCAGGATTTTCGTTTCGAGACCGAGTTGTATCATTGTTCGATTTTCCGGGCGTTGGGAATAATCAAATCCTATCACCTACCAGAAGAGAGTAAATCAGTTTATTCTCCTGAATTGAGCACGTTGCCGGCGAGCCTCCATATAGGACCACACATAGCTACGGGAAACCACGATGAACTTAAGCGAACTCGAAGGATTGGAAACACTGAATGTCTCTATTGAAGACAAAATTGCCCATATTCAGCTTTGTCGCCCCGATAAGCTGAATACAATGAATGCCGCCTTCTGGCGGGAACTGCCAGGGGTGGTAAATGCCATCGATCGCGAGGCAGCTGCCCGGGTCATCGTCATTTCATCCACTGGCAAGCACTTCACGGCCGGTATGGATTTGAAAGTATTTGCCAATATGGGCGCTTCCGCGGGAGGCGAACCTGCACGTTTTGGGGAAAGCGTCCGTCGTATGGTGCTGGAACTACAGGATGCTTTTAACGCTTTGGAGAATGCTCGTATGCCGGTCCTGGCGGCTATCCAGGGTGGTTGTATCGGGGGAGGTGTGGACATGGTCTGTGCCGCCGACAGCCGTTATTGCACCGCCGATGCTTTTTTTACCATCAAGGAAACCGCGCTCGCCATGACTGCCGACCTGGGCACCTTGCAGCGCTTGCCACACTTGATGCCCCAGGGACTGGCGCGCGAATTGGCTTACACCTCGCGAAAGTTCAAAGCCAGTGAAGCCTTGAGCACAGGATTTGTAAACCGCGTATTCGAAACCCGGCAAGAAATGCTGGACGAGGTGATGGCAGTCGCCCGGCAAATTGCCCGGCAATCGCCCATGGCGGTGACCGGCACCAAGGCAATGTTTAATTACAGTCGCGATCACGGCGTCAGTGAGGGCCTTCGTTATATGGCCACCTGGCAGGCCGGCATGCTTTCCCTGCCGGACGTGCAGCAAGCCATAAAGGCGCAAATGGAGGGACGCGACGCGGCATTTGAGGAGTTGCGGCCGCAGGAATTCTCAATAAGGTCAGATTAGAAATACGGCCGTGGTGACGTCAAACTTTTTCGCTGCGGCCTGACCAGATGCCTGATTCAATCGCGCGCTTGAGATCCTGCTTCAGCATTTTTTTTAATTTACCGGCCGCTTGCGAAACCGGACGGTCTAAGCGGGCTGCCAACACGAGCTTGCGTTTGATCTCGGGCTCCGAGATCGGGGCCGCACAGAGCCTCATTTCAGCAACTTCCCTATGGACCGCAGCAAAGGGCAGCACCGTGTGGCCAACCGCGCGCTCCACCAACTCTTTTTGAATGTGGAACGAATCTGTTTCAACCCTGACCCGTAACGAAACTCCCCGCTCCGCTGCTGCGTCCATCACCAGCTCCCGCAATGTGTGCCCCTCGCTTGGCAAGACGAGATCGAGTTCCGTCAATTTTTGAAATAACACCGGCGTATCGGGACTGAGCCCTGATTCAGCACTACCAACCAGGTAGAGTTGTTCCGTGTACAGCGCTTCAAGCCGCAAATCACGCCGCGTGATAGGGTTAAGTAGCACCGCCAGGTCCATATGACCCGCCTGGAGCCGCTCGATCAGAACAGCGGTCATTTCTTCAACAATCTGCAAAGCAACCCGCGGGTACTCCCGACAATACCGTTCCGCGAGCGAAGTCGCCAGCACTATGCCGACAGAAGGTGGAACGCCGAAGGTGACATGGCCGCTGACTATGCCTGCCTCGGTCACCATGTCGATTTTATTTTGCTCAAACACTTCGGAGTATCCCAGTCGCCCATTCTGCCAGCAATTCCCCTGCACTCGTATTCGCCATTCCCTGTATCATTTTATACCCAATTAGCCATTGGAAAACCAATCAAAAAGTCAGGGCCGAACCAGATTGGTCAGGTTTCATTGCAACACATTTTTTTGCCAGGATATCCGTGGGATCCAGGATCGTGACACTTTTCTGCGGCAACTCCAGTAAGGGCAGTTCGGTGCAACCCAGGATAATGACATCAGCGCCCCTGTCCACGACATGCTTGATTACGTGATGAAAGTCCCGCAGGCAATCGCCCTTGGTGAATCCCGCTTTGATGCCTTTTTCGCCAAAAATGACATCCATCAGGATTTCCTGGTGTTGCTCATCCGGAACCAGTACGTCGTAGCCCGTTTGCTCCAGTAATTCGTGGTAGACACGGCTTTGCAGCGTGCCGGTTGTCGCCAGCAGGCCAACGACGCTGGCGTCCGCGCACTGTTGCCTGATGATATCCACGGTCTCGACCAGCATGTTCACGATCGGAATAGAGAGGTATTGCTGGAAACGATCTATAAAAGCATGTGCAGTGTTGCACGGTATCGCGATCAGGTCGGCGCCATTGGCTTCCAACCGTTTACAAGCGGCGTAAAGCGGTATGGTTGGATCCGGTCCGCCACTCACCAGGTACACCGTGCGATCGGGAATTTGGGGGTTATGTTCGACCACCATCCGGATGTGCTCCTGGTCCCTGCCCGCCTTGGTGTGCTTGATGATCTTGTCCATGAAATCGACCGTTGCCGAAGGACCTACACCACCGACCACGCCCAATTTAAATGTTTTCTCCGTAGCGCCACCCCGGTATGCGGCTGCGTAATTCGCGTAAACCTGGTTGGAATCGATCACGGGGATCAACTGCCGGGCTTTCAGAGACTCAAAAATTAGCGGTAGCTCCGCCAGACCGGGAATGATCAGTTCGGCCCCCTTGTCCGCCAGTTCCTGGCAGGCCTGATGTATCAACTCAGGCGAATCGGCCTGTACCTGTTTCGCTGGATAAATCAAATCATAGCTGTCGGAATCAAAATAGCTCTCGAACAAGCGCTCTTTCCTGACATAACTGGAAGTCAGGATACCGAGCCTGCGTGCCTGGGGGTGCTCCCGCCGCACGAAAGAAGACAGCGCATCCATCAGATTAATGATCGGTGTGTTAATGCTCGACTTCAGGTCGTCAATAATTGTATTGCTGATAAAGCAGTTGAGCAGCACGGCATCAATTTTTCTCTCTTCCAGCGCAGTGATGGTATTGAAAACATACAATTTCCGGGCTGTTGGATTGAAGGACTCATCCGCCGCTGCCTTTTCATCATCAAAGGGGCTCTGTTCCATGATGACCCTGAAGCAGCCTGTACCGTCCCCGGCGGGCGTTGATTTGACCAGATTGAAAAACAGGTCATCGCTGGCCGGAGAGGCCAGGCCGCCGACAATTCCCAGGCTTTTTTTGTTTTCCACGGCTGACATTATTCGACCAGGTGCTAATCCTTTTCTCAGTCTCCGCTGCCACTCCCGCTCACAACGGTGAAGGTCTTCAGCATGCCCTTCTCCGCCGGCATGGGCACCTCAGCGATCCAGGCGTAACGGCCCGGTTCAAGGTGGACAGTAAAGTACGCTGTCCCGCCCGCGGGCATCTCGTGGGTGCCGCCCAGAAACTCGACCGGGGCGGGTGTTTCCAGGCCGGTCGGCTGGGACCAATCCATCCAGATCGCCAGTTCCTCGATATCCGTATCACTCTCCAGCCGGGCCAGGTGGACATCGTGGCCGAGGAAGTTTTCGTGAACTATCTGGTCATCAAAGTGGACCGCGACGGTGTGTTTTCCCGGTGTCGGGTCTCCCTCTACCTCAATTCCGCGTGTGCTTGAGAGCGTTATCGTCAGTGTTGCACGGGGCTCTGCCGCGTCTGAGGACTCTGCTGTCACGGTGAGTTCGTGGACCATTCCATAAGCGGAAGGGGACGGGTTATAAGCGTGGAAGACGCCGTTCGTCTTCACGTAACACTCCAGCAGGTAGGTACCCGGCTCGATGTACACGGTGGTTTCGGCGATTTTTCCCACCGAGGTGAACCCGGGGCCGCTCATGAACACGATTTGGCCGAACCATTCGGGCAGTTCGCCGAACTTCTCCTGGGCAGCGTCGGGCTCACCCGAATTCAGCAGGTCCATTCCAGCCTGAAAGACCGGCGCGATCTGTTCCTGGTGATCCTTCAGCCCGATGCCTTCAGGCAGGCGCTCCAGAACGGCGAAGTGGATCATGCCGGACTCATTATTGAACCGGAAGGTCGTCCACCCGGACGGTATCTCGTCCGGCGCCTCAAACTGGAGGCCTCTTGCAGTTACTTCGACGACGTTTGAGTCGTCGCCCGAATACGCCGGCGTGCTGTCGCGTTCAGAGCATCCGGAGGACGCACATGCGATTGCGGCAACCAGCATGACTATAGCTGTAGGCTTCATGTCAACATCCGTTAAGGCAAGTATCCGACTTATACTCCCAGTTTACGTACTAATCAAAATTATTTATATTTTAATATCGTTGCTTTTGGATTACTGGATGCGAACTTTAGGAAAATTACTGATTGGCTTACTATTTTTGAGCATCGGCAACTCCATGGTTGCAGATGAGCCAGTCAAAAAACAGTCCGAACTGGTGCAGGCTGCGCCCGAAGAAACCGCTACTCAATCGACAGAAACACTGGCAACAAAGGCGCCTGCCGCCCCGGTGGAAGCAAGCAGCTTCGTCGATGCACTGGTCAATGGCAAGGTCAAAGCCTTGTTCCGCTACAGCGGGCAATACCGCAACAGCAACCTCCACCTGCTCCAGGACAGTTCAACACCCGAAGTTCCGGACGAAAAAAAACAGCAGTATACGGCTATCGGTGGTTTTGCCGGCTTTGAAACATTGCCCTGGTTTCATACATCCATTGGCGCCACGTTCTATACCTCCTTACCATTTGGTAATAACCCGGATGATCGCAGAGGACTGGGTGGCCTGTACGAGGAGGATGGCGGGCAGGACGCCTATGCCGTTTTGGGCGAGGTTTTCATCAAGTACCAAAACAGTGAGCACCTGCTGAAAATAGGCCGCCAGGAAATGCCGGGCTATCGTTTTGTTTCCCTGTCAAATATCCGCATGACGCCCATTACGCACACGGGCGCAGTTTATGAGAACAGTGGTTTCAACAAGTTAAGAATCAAGCTTGGCGCCATTACAAAAATGAAAGAGCGCAATGCCGAAAAGTTTATTGATATGGCAAGGGGTGCGCGCCTTACCGAGTCGACCAATGGAAAACAGCTTATCCGGGGTGATTACGACCCCGCGAATTACGATGACAGCGGCTACATTGGCGCTAACAAGGAAATGGGCATGTTGGGGCTGGTCTACAAGGAAGAAAAATTCACCCTCGAGGCCTGGAATTACTATATTAATGACTTTGTGAATACCCTTTATCTTTACGGCCATTACGGCTTCAAAC
>JAIVWI010000169.1:0-6724 GCA_048636595.1 Oceanospirillum sp.
ATAGAAGTAGATGATTTCCCACGCCCAGTAATCGAAGGCCACGAAGAATCCGCATAGTAAAAGGTCGCTTGCGGCCGACCGCTACTGTAAGAGCCCGCTTGCGGGCGACTGCCGGGCCATGGCGTTTCGCCCGCAAGCGGGCTCTTACAGGAAATCCAGCAGGTCCTGCCTGGCGTTCAGCCCATCGCGATACCCGAGGCTGATCAACTCCTTGCAATAAGATGACTCAAACAGCAGGTAACTGGCCATACGCCAGTCCTTGCCCCAGCCTCCCATGGCTCGCAACAGCATCCGGACAGCCCAGGGGATTTCTGATGCATGTTCCTGCGTCACCTCACGTAAATCACGGCTGGGCCGGATAACGAGTGAATCCATTGGTTTCAGGCCGCTGGTTTCCAAAGAACCTTCCGGCAACAGGGCGAGCGTGCGATTGATCCGGTTCATCCGGTTCAGGTCGGAATTCAGCGTGTCCATGAAAATGGTGTCAAGCAGGTAACCGCCGATCTCTCCCGGAGTTGGGTAAGGCACTGGACTTTCGGGGGACGGGTCCGGTTTTTCATCGCGCGTCGTGATCACCAGCAGGCGGTCCGCACCCAGGTGAATCGCCGGGCTGAGCGGAGCCAGCATGCGGATGCCTCCGTCGCCAAAATATTCGTTCCCGATCTGCACCGCCGGGAACAAAAACGGAAGCGCCGCTGAAGCCAGCAAGTGATCGACGTTAATTTTTACCGGACGTCCGTGACGGCGTGCACGGGACCACGGTTCGATGCCGGCTTGTCCCTGGTAAAAACTGATGGCGGAAGCACAACTGTACCCGGAAGCGGTTACCGTAAGTCCACGGAGGCTTCCATTGTTAATCGCAGTATCCAGGCCTTCGAGCTGGAGTGTTTCCTCCAGGAAACCTCTCAGTGGCTCATTATCCAGCAGGGATTTCGGGGAGCGGACCAGGTTCCCCCCAAGCGACAAAGACAAGGCCCATTGGACGGCGGATTTAAATACGCTCCAAATGTCCGTCCGGTAAACGCGTGAGCATCGCATGGTGGACCAGAAGTGTTCCAGCTTATCGACGCCAATTCCGAATTCATGAGCGTGACTGGCCAGCACCGTAGCATTGATCGCGCCCGCCGAAGTTCCGCATATGATGGGAAAGGGATTGCCCGCAGCGGCAGCAATTTCCCGGACCGCCTTCAGAACACCGACCTGGTAAGCACCCCTGGCGCCACCGCCTGGCAGAATCAACGCTGTGAATCCTTTGTTCATGTTAGTGCCTGTTACGTCAGTCTCACGGATAGAAGACCGTTAATGGGTTCCATATCATACGCAAACAAAAGAGTCAGTCGATGGTATACTTTGCGCACACTGGAGATGCGAAGCTGAGCGGCTGGCTAATTAGCATTGAATTCAGCATCTTGAATCGATCATGCAGGGTAGCAATGGCCGCTGGAAAGGGAATTCAAATTGAGCGAACTGATGGATCAAAAACGCGAACCACTGCTAACTGAAGGCCGCCACGCGCGCCTGCTCGAAGCACAGGAAACAGTCAACGGGATCTTGCTGGGAAAAAATCTGCAGGTACGACTGTCATTCTGCTGTCTTTTGTCACGCGGACATTTGCTGATTGAAGATGTGCCCGGCGTCGGTAAAACGACCCTCGCTAATGCAATGGCCAGGGTAATCGGCATCGACTACCAGCGTATTCAGTTCACCAGCGACTTGCTGCCGGCGGATATTCTTGGCGTTTCCATTTACAAGCGCGACAAAGAGGAATTCGAATTTCATCCCGGACCGATTTTTGCCCAGGTCATCCTGGTGGACGAAATCAACCGGGCTACTCCCAAAACCCAGAGTGCATTGCTGGAAGGCATGGCCGAAAACCAGGTCACCATCGAGAACACGACCCACCCGCTTCCCGATCCGTTTTTTGTTGTGGCAACCCAGAACCCGCTGGATCTGGTGGGTACTTTCCCTTTACCCGAGTCCCAATTGGACCGGTTTCTGCTCAGCATTTCACTGGGTTATCCCGATCCGGCCGCCGAGCGCGAACTGCTGACCACCGAGGAGCGCAGCCGAATGCTGGACAGGACGACGTCCCTGCTCTCTGCGGAAGATCTCAAGGCGCTGCAGAATGATTGCGAAAAAGTACACGTCAGCGACGACCTCCTGGACTACGTGCAGGCCCTGCTGAAAGAGACACGGGATGACCGCTGGTTCGAAACCGGATTGTCCCCCCGGGCGGGCCTGTACCTGCTCCGGGCAAGCCGTGCACACGCTTTTCTGGAAGACCGGGACTACGTCACCCCTGAGGACGTAAAAATCATCTTCCCGGGCCTGGCGAGACACCGGCTCAGCCCATCTTCAGGATTCGCGCAATCAGCGGATGAGCAGATTGCAGAATTACTGGACCAGGTGCCTATCCCCTGAAACCGTCACTCTGATGAACACCGCTGCGCTGATATCACAAGAAAACGGTATTAACCAACGGTTCAATCTGTGGATTCTCGAGCGCGTCAGGCGAAAACGCGGATCTCCTGAGCTGCCTTTCACCCTGGAGTACCGCCATATCTACGTGATGCCGACGATGTTCGGATTCTGGTTTGGCGTCCTGCTTGCCCTGACCGCAATCGGCGGCCTTAATTTCAATAACAACATGGTGCTGATACTGGCTTTTGTCCTGGCCGCCATCGCCCAGATGACCAGCGTGCTGGCTTACCGCAACCTGTCCGGCATGACGCTTCTGGGATTTCGCGCGTCCCCGGTGTTTGCGGGCCAGGCGGCGCGTTTCACGGTCTTACTGAAAAACCCGGAAGAACGCATCCGGTTTGCCATTCAGCTTGTCTCCAGCGAATCCAGTGACTGCACGGATATCAAACAACAGGCGACAGGCCGGTTGGAATTGGAATTGATAACCGGCCGTCGCGGCTGGATCGAAATGGAACCGTTCCGGATTGAAAACAGGTATCCGCTGGGATTATTCCGGGCCTGGTCGGTGATCATTCCCAAGGCGCGTTGCCTGGTTTACCCGGCCCCCGTTCCCAATCCACCGCCGTTGCCAAAAACCGGCCGGGGCGACTTTGGCGCCACCCGGCAAGGTGAAGGTGAACATCTGCATGGATTGCGTGAATACCAGCCGGGTGACCCCCTGGGTCGAATTGCCTGGCGGACCAGTGCGCGCCACCAGACATTGTATTCCAAGACCATGGAGGCGCCCTGTGAGGATGCCTGCGAACTCAACTGGTATTTGATGGGAGGGCGTGGCACCGAGGAAAAACTCTCGATTCTGACTGCCTGGATTCTGCGGGCGGAACGCCAGCAGATTCCCTACAGCCTGGAAATGCCGGCGGCCGCTTTGCCGGCAGATTTAGGTGAAGACCACCGCAACGCCTGCCTCGAAATCCTGGCCCTGTTCGAAAAATGACCGGCCCCGGGAACATGCAAGCCAGCCAAAAAGCCACGCTGTGGGTGATCGCCACCCTGTCTTTTGCCATGGCTCCACAACTGGTCAGGATGCCGCTCCCGGTAGTCATCATGACCTTGCTGCCACTGATGTGGCGGATCGGAGCGGAAATTCGCGGCTGGAAACCGTTGCCTGTCCTGGTTCGTCACGGGGCGACGGCTGTCGCCTTGCTGACCTTGTACTTTTCCCACGGGAGCATTGCGGGCCGCAGGGCCGCCGTCAGTCTCCTGACGGTCATGCTCGCACTGAAGCTGATCGAGTGCTATCGCATTCGTGATGCGCGCCTGATCGTGAGCTTCAGCCTGTTTCTCTGCGCCACCCAGTTCATGTTCAACCAGGGAATATTCATGCCGTTTTACGGTGCCCTCACCGTTATTATCGCCCTGGTGACACTGACTCAACTCCACCGCAACGAAGCCTTTTTTGCCTCCGATGAGACACCTCCCGTCAGTGCTTCCTTGTTCTCGGAACTGGGTTTCAGTTTTCGCCTGTTAATGCTTGCGATACCTGTGGGCCTTTCCTTATTCCTGTTTTTTCCCCGCTGGGCAACACCCTTGTGGGGCATTCCCGAATCCACGCTGGATTCGAAGAGCGGCCTTTCCGACTCGATGTCGCCCGGCAGTATTCAAAACCTTTTCATGGATGACAGCCCGGCATTCAGGATAACCTTCGAAGGCGGCATTCCCCGCCCTGCGGAACTGTACTGGCGAGGCCCGGTATTCTGGGATTTTAACGGCAAGACCTGGCGGGGCAGCATGTTCAGAAAGACCCTGGGCGTGGATTCACAGCCGGATGAAAGCCAGGCGCAATGGAAATACACCGTACAACTCGAACCCAATGAACGGCACTGGCTGTTTTCGCTCGATTACCCGGCGACAACGCCGCGTGACTCGCGCATCACGATTGATTTTCAGATACTCAGGCGCCAACCCGTTACGCAGTTGCTGCAGTACTCCATGGTTTCGGATCCCGCTTTCGTGGATTCACCGGAGTTGCCGGCTAATCTGAAAAGTTCCGCACTGGATTTACCGGATAGTTCCAACCCCAGGACCAGGAAACTGATTGAAAGCTGGAAGCGCGAAGGCCTGGACGGCCAGGCGATGGTGCGCCGCGTGCTGACCCACTTCAACCAGGAAGAGTTTCATTACTCGCTGGAATCACCTCTTCTTGGCCGGCATTCAGTAGATGAATTCCTGTTCGATACACGCATGGGCTACTGTGAACATTATGCATCCGCTTTCACCGTGATGATGCGAATGGCGGGTATTCCAAGCCGTATCGTCACCGGGTACCAGGGCGGCTGGTACAACGAGGTCGGCGACTACCTGCTGGTACGGCAGTCGGATGCGCATGCCTGGTCTGAAGTCTGGTTTCCGGATCTCGGCTGGACCCGTGTAGACCCGACCGCGGCCGTTTCACCCTTACGGATTGCAAGCGGTTCCCTGGGCGCGCTTTCCGCCCCCAGGCATTTACTCGACTATACCTGGTTACGCAGCTTCAGAAACGGCGCCGATATCGTCCAGCAACGCTGGAATGACTGGGTTATAAAATTCAGCGCAGACAGCCAGGCCCGGATGTTTTCATCGTTCGGGCTGGAACGACTGAGCCCTTCGATGCTGGTGACCATCCTGATTGCAGTGATCGGCCTGTTCTCGTTGTTCTTGCTGCCATTTATCCTCCGGGTCAAGGGGCCGGACAGAAAGGATCCCTTGCGCGCTGTCTGGCTGAAGTTTCTGAAACGGCTTAAAGCAGCGGGTTTCGAAGCCTTACCCTCCAGTGGACCCATTGAGCTTGCGTACTCCGCTGCACATCAATTGCCACGGGATTCACAATCTATTCACCACGTAGCAGATTTGTACAGCCGTAGCCGGTATTCCGCCACCCCCCCACCACTGCAGGAACTCCGGGACGCAATCAAGGAATTTCATCCAACGAAAAATACCGGTTGATGTAGAATGTTTATTGAAATCCATTGTCCAATTTACCGTTCCTTTATAAGTACAACCTCATGACTGGAAGCATTTACAAACGAATCGCTCAATTGGCGGCAGTGACGCTGCTTTTCTCCGCATGCACCACCATTCCGGAACAATTGCAGGGCACCTATGCTGAAATTTCACCGGCCAGGGTCGAGCCTTCGGTATACGGTTCCAGCGTTCTCTGGGGCGGCGTAATAATCGACGCAAAAAACAAGGAAAACGACACCTGTTTTGAAATACTCTCACGCGAGATGGATAAATACCGGCGCCCCCTGGTTGAAGACCGTACATCAGGCCGGTTCATTGCCTGCAAGCCCGGTTTCTATGATCCCGAAGTTTTTGCCAAGGGCCGGGAGGTCACCATAACCGGAACCATCCGCAACATCGAGGCACGGCAAATAGACGAATTCAGCTATCGGTATCCGGTGCTGGATATCGATGAACTGGTGTTGTGGGAAGTACGCCAGGATGTGCTGGTGTATAACAATTATGATCCTTTCTTTTACCCCTATTACTGGGGCTATGGTTTTGGCTATGGCTATCCCTATCATCGCTATCCCTACTACGGCGGCTTTCCACGTCACTCATACGGCGGAACTGTCCGCATCCGCCAGACGCTGCCCGATCCTGCTGTAACTTCTCCGCGGCAAAAGCATTAATGTCTGAATTCAACGGTTTTCCCAGGGATTTTTTTGGTTTTTTCGAAGACCTTCGAAACAACAACAACCGGCCCTGGTTCAACGACAACAAAAACCGCTACTATGAATCGGTAGTCAGTCCGATCAGTGAATTCATTGTCTGCATTGCGCCCCGTCTGAAAAAAATCTCCAGGCACTACAAAGCTGATCCCCGGCCCCATGGCGGTTCCATGTTCCGGATTTATCGCGACACGCGGTTTTCAAAAGACAAAACGCCTTATAAAACACATGCAGGTGTGCAGTTCCGCCACGAGGCAGGAAAAGGCGCACACGCCCCTGGTTTCTATGTCCACCTGGCTGCGGACGGCCTTTTCTTCGGCGGTGGAGTATGGACCCCACCCGCTCGACAATTGAGCCGGATCCGGGACTACATCGCCGACAACGCCCGTGCATGGGCGCGCATCGCCAATGCAAAAAAAGTACGCGACGTCGGGGGCATTAAAGGCGATTCACTGAAACGGCCTCCCCGGGGGTTCGATGCCGAGCACATACACATCGAAGACCTGAAACGGAAAAGTTTCTACGTCATGACTGTGGCGGATGCTCCGGCGGCACTGAGACCGGCATTCCTCGATGAAGTGACCGAGGCTTTC
>JAIVWI010000170.1:0-6615 GCA_048636595.1 Oceanospirillum sp.
AGTTCCTGTTCCACTGCTGGGTCTTTTGCCGTATCGGTGGCAGCATTCCAGACCGCAATTGTGGGTCCGCCAACTTCGTAGGAACGTACTCTTGCTTCCAGGTTTTCTACTTGCGCCTGCAGGTGATCGAAGCGGCCCATCGCGCGGCGGATCTTCCTTTCGCCCGGTGTGAGCCTCTCTTTTCTTTCTGCAATCACCGCGTGCGGTCCCTTCCCGGCAAGCATGCCTTTCAGTTTTAGCTTGGCGTCTGCCAGCTTGCTTTTCAGGGTGAGCATATCCTGCTCCATCTGGGCAACACGGTCCCTGATGAGTTCCTGCTCATGTTTTACGGATTCATGGCGGTCTGCAATTTCGGTTTTGGCTTTCAGGGCAGCCCTGGCCAGGTCATCCCGGTTTTCTGTCACCGCATTTTCAGCACGCCGTCGCCATTGCGCCACTTCGTCGGAAAGTTGGCCTTCCAGTCGTTCCAGGTGCTGCTGTTCGGCCAGCAGGTCGGCGCAGGCCATGCGCGCTTCTTCGCTGGCGTCTTCCATCTCGCGGATCAGGGCGCGCAGCAGCTTTTCCGGATCCTCGGCTTTTTCGATCAATGCATTAACATTGGCGGCGATGACGTAACGAAGGCGTGAAAAGGCTCCCATTTTTAAAACTCCTGTTGATAAAAGGTATTGGTACTGCTTTAGATGCAGGTTTCGTGCCATTGTAGTATTCATTATAAAAACAATGGGATATGATTGGCTCATCCTTGAGTCTGGCATTGAGTGTGGTGGAATTGGCTCATTCTTGGTGAAGGCAATCACATACGCACATATGCCTTTTGGCCATTGTTCTGAAGTGCAATGGCGTTAAAATAGCCGGATTGACCAAAGGAATTTCTCATGACCTCTGAACGATCAGCGCTCACGCGCTTTTTTCTCGGCATCTGGCACGTAATTGACGGCGCCCGAAAACTGGTGCTCAACTTGATTTTCCTGCTGATCATGTATTTCGTGGTCCTGGCGGTTATCGATACCGGTGACACGGTGATTATCAAGCAGGATACGGCACTGGTATTGCGTCCTTATGGAAATATCGTGGAGCAGTACAGTGGTACGGCGCTGGACCAGATTTTGCAGCAGGCAACCGAGCAGGAGCGTTCAGAAACCCGCTTGCGGGACCTGGTGGAGGCGATCAGGCGGGCGCGTGATGATGACCGTATCGTGCGCCTGGTGATTGTGCCGACCTATATGTGGCGTGTTGGCATGGCATCCTTGCTTGAACTTGAAGCGGCAGTGGCTGATTTCAAAACTTCGGGCAAGCCGGTGGTGGCCCTCGCGGATAACCTGAGCCAGCAGCAGTATTACCTGGCGGCCCTTGCTGATGAAATCTGGTTGCATCCAAAGGGCATGGTATGGATCGATGGCTTTTCAGCTTATCGCCAGTTTTACCGTGAAGGCCTGGACAAGCTCGAAGTTGAAGTGAACCTGTTCCGGGTCGGTGAGTACAAGTCTGCCATGGAGCCCTATATCCGCGATGACATGTCGCCCGAGGCGAAGGAAGCCAACCTGTACTGGATTGGCAACCTGTGGCAGCAATACCTGGAAGGTGTTTCCCGCAATCGCGGTATTCCGTTGGAAAACCTGTCTGCATCGATTAACGACTTTGCCAACGGTTTGGAGGCGCTGGACGGGGACTTTGCGCAATATGCTCTCGAACTGGGCCTGGTAGACCGCCTGATGGGCCGGCCGGAAGCGCACCTCGAACTGGCCAGCAAGGGTGCAGCCGGCAGCGGTAGTGAAGGATTTCGTCAGCTTGACTTTGAAAATTACCTGGCGCTGACTGAATTGCAACATCGCCCTGAATCGAAGAGGAAGATCGCCATTGTTATTGCCGAGGGCGATATAGTCCGGGGCAAACATCCGCACGGCACGGTGGGCGCGGTGACCCTGTCTGAAGAATTGCGTTCCGTGGCCGAAGACAGTGCGGTCGAGGCGGTTGTGCTGCGGATCAATAGTCCAGGGGGCGATGTGTTTGCCTCCGAAAAAATAAGGCGGGAAGTGCAGGCACTGAAAGAGTCCGGAAAAACCGTGGTCGTGTCGATGGGTGACGTGGCGGCTTCGGGCGGATACTGGATCGCCATGGCGGCGGATGAAGTGTGGGCCAGCCCGTCCACGATTACCGGATCGATCGGTGTGTACGGCATGATTCCGACCTTCTCCAGGCCGCTGGCGAAACTGGGTATTCACACGGATGGCGTTGGAACGACGCCGTTGGCCGGTAAATTGAGGCTGGACAGACCGCTTGATTCCGACCTGAAGCGGATTTTCCAGCATGCGACGGAACAAACTTACGACGATTTTATCCAGCTGGTCACCGACGCCAGGCCACTGGACCGGCACGAAGTGGAGGCAGTTGCCCGCGGCAGAGTCTGGAGCGGAGCACAGGCCAAGGATCGTCAACTGGTCGACCAGACAGGAAATCTCCGGCAGGCCATCGACGCTGCAGCCCGTATCGCGGGCCTGGGTTCTGACTACAGCGTGCAATATAGCGAGCGTGAACTGAGCGGGTTCGAGAAGTTCCTGATTGAGATGACCGGCAGCGCACTGGCCGACCTTGGAGTGGGCCAGACGGGAGTACCATTATTGCGCAGCACACTGCTCGAAGATCTGCTCGAAGACCTGAACCTTCTTGCACGCAGCGCCGGTGAATTTTCAGTTGCGGCTCACTGCCTGTGCAGGGTGCAGTAGGAGCACCTCAATATCGTTTTGTAGGATCAGGCAGACCGCTGTGAAGCAGCCAGCGCTTGACCTCCTCGTTATAACGCCATTCCTGCTCATCGACAATGGTTCGTTCGACACCCTGGGTCTTGTTGTACATCTTGATTTCGACCGTTTGCTTGGCGGACATGCCTTCATCGAAAACACCGGTGGAACGCACGGTATAGGCAGTGACCTTGAATAACCTCAGGCGGTCCAGTTCCAGCCGGCTAATGGGGTGCTCTTCCTGGTATTCCGGGGAAATAAAATCAGCCGCAGCGTCCCATTGGCTCCAGCGGACGATGGTTTCATACTGTTTGAAGGCCTCGCCGCGTTCCTGGTTAACCTGGTTAGGGGTGCATGCTGCCGCAACGATTACCGCCAGAGAGAGCATGATTCCCGTGCGTGCGATCAACTTCAGTGTGTGCTTCATGGTTCTTTCCTTTTCCTCAGGTAAAGTTAGTCCAGGCAATGGCGCCCCAGGATGTAGCAATCAGGAACCAACACAGAAAGACTGCTGCGGATCCAAAATCCTTGGCGCGGCCCGACAATTCATGATGTTCGGGGCCGATCCGGTCCACCGCGGCTTCAACGGCGCTGTTGAGCAGCTCCACGATCACCAGCAGAAATAGCGGTGCGATCAGCGCGAGCGATTGTACTGTCGATTCTGCCAGGAAAAATGACAAGGCTAACAGGACCAGGCTTATGACGACATCCTGACGAAAGGCGGTCTCATGTTGCCAGCAAGCCCTGAGGCCCCTGATCGAGTGGCCTGTCGCTGCAATAATTCGTGTAAGCCCTGTTTTGCCCGGTTTCATCACTTTTTACTCTACGTATTTCATTTTGAAATCCCATATCACCTGGCGGATCGAATATCATGGGCCACGACGCCAACCATGCTAACATTCGCCGCTTCTGATTTGCGCACATTATGGATGGCAAGCACACAATGCGAAACCCCCTTAGTCAAAACAGCCTGGCATTTCACTTGCCGGATTTTCCAGCCATCAGGCCGGAGCATGTCGTACCTGCGATTGATGAGCTGCTCATCAGTTACCGCAACGGCGTGGAGAAATGGTTGGAATCAGGAAACAAGCCGGATTGGGCCATGGTGGAGGCCGAGCTTGACTGGTCGATCGGACTGGACCGCGCCTGGTCTCCGATATCACACCTGAACTCCGTGGCGGATAACCAGGACTTACGCAAAGCGTACAACGAGGGCCTGGAGCGCCTGACGGAGCATGAGAACTGGCGGCAGCAGCACCAGGGCATTTTCCTGGCATACCAGGAACTGCGTCAATCGCCGCAATTTGAGGAGCTTTCACCGGTACAGCAACGCATCATTGAATTGGAGCTTCGCGACTTTTTTCTCGCCGGTATCGCGCTGCCGGACGAGGAGCAGGCAATCTATCGGGAGCTGGTTCTGCGTATGAGTAAGCTGAGTTCCCGCTTTGGCGAAAATCTGCTGGACGCTACCCGTGCGTGGACCAGGGAATTCCAGGACACTCGCCAACTGCAGGGTTTGCCCGAAGCGGAGTTGAACCTGCTGGCTGGACTGGCCCGTTCGCGTGGCAAGGAAGGCTGGCTGGTCGATCTCAGCCATCCCTCGTTCAACGCGATAATGACGTATGCCGAAGACCGGGGTTTGAGGAAAGAGGTCTATAAGGCCTACGTAACCCGGGCCTCGGACCAGGGACCGGCGGCCGGTCAGTGGGACAATACCCCCCTGATCGACGAACTGCTCTCGCTGCGGCATCAACTGGCCGGTCTGCTTGGATTCAACAATTACGTTGAATACGCGCTGTCCCGGCGCATGGCGGACACACCCGAAACTGTTTTGATTTTTCTTCAGAGCCTGGCGGACAAGGCCCTGCCTGCAGCGAGGAAGCAATACGCTGAGCTGGAATCCTTCGCCCAACAACAGGAGGCAGAGCGCCCACTCAAAGCATGGGATATTGCTTACTGGTCCGAGCGTTTCCGGCAGGCGGAATTGAAGCTGTCAGACGAAGAGCTGAAGCCGTTTTTTCCACTGGAGCGTATGCTCGACGCCCTTTTCCATACCGCCGGCCAGCTGTTCGGCCTCAGCATGGTGCCTGATCAATCGATTGCCACCTGGCACGAAGACGTCAGGTTTTTCTGGTTGCAAGACGATGGCGGGCGACGGTTTGCAGGCGTGTTCATGGACCTGTTTGCGCGTAGCGACAAGCGGGGTGGGGCATGGATGGATGTATGCCTGTCGCGCCGGCAAACCAAGGAAACTACCCAACTGCCCATGGCTTACCTGACTTGCAACTTTGCTCCACCGGTAGGTGAGCAGCCATGCCTGATGACTCACAATGACGTGCAAACGCTTTTTCACGAATTCGGGCATTGCCTGCACCATCTGCTGACGGTCATTGAATGGCCCCAGGTAAATGGTATCAATAATGTTGAGTGGGACGCGGTGGAGCTTCCCAGCCAGTTGCTTGAAAACTGGTGCTGGGAAGATGAAATCCTGTCGAAGTTCGCGCGGCATTACAAAACGGGGCTGCAGATGCCCGAGGATCTGAAAGAGCGCCTGTTGCGTTCCCGCCACTTCCAGAAAGCCCTGTTCCTGGTCCGCCAGCTGGAGTACGCTTTGTGTGACCTGCGTCTGCACCTGGAATACGATCCCGAAAATCCAAAGATCCCGCTGGATGTGCTGAACGAAGCACGTGAACAGGTGGCGGTGATTCCGGTCCCTGACTGGAACCGGTTCTTGAACGGTTTTGGCCATATCTTCGGCGGCGGCTATTCAGCCGGCTACTACAGCTACCTGTGGGCTGAACAATTGGCTGCCGACGCCTGGGATCGCTTCCGCCATGAAGGTGTATTCAAAGCTGAAACCGGCAATGCCCTGCGCGATGAAATCCTGGCAGTGGGCTCTTCCCGGCCGGCCCTGGAGTCTTTTATCGCCTTTCGCGGACGTGCCCCCGAGCCGGGCCCGCTGCTGGAGAGCTATGGGCTGCTGTAAGAGGTCCCTTGGGGCCGACAGGCTCTGGAATGGTCGCGCCCAAGGACGCTCTTACAAAAACTGTGAGAGGTCCCTTGGGGCCGACTGCTTTTCGGCCTGAAACATTTCGGCCCCAAGGGACCTCTTACAATTAGAGCGCCCCAACAGGTATTATTGACGCTCTTGAGAACGGGGTTCACGTATGTTTAAAATCGCTTCATGGAACGTCAATTCGCTGAATGTGCGTTTACCGCACGTGCTTGCGTGGTTGGATGGAGCGCGGCCGGACGTGCTGGCATTACAGGAGACCAAGTTGACGGACGACCGGTTTCCGGTACAGGAATTGCTGGATGAGGGTTATCACAGTGTATTTTCCGGGCAAAAAACCTATAACGGAGTGGCGATTCTCAGCCGCGATAAAGCAGTGGATCCCGTCACCGATATTCCGGGGCTCGATGATCCGCAGCGGCGCATCCTGGCGGCAACGGTGGGCGCTGTTCGTATTGTCAATCTTTACGTGGTTAACGGCAGTGAAGTCGGCTCGGAAAAATTCGAATACAAACTGCACTGGCTGGAACAGGTCACAGCCTGGCTGGCGAGGGAGATCAATGAGTGCGAAAACGTGATCGTACTGGGTGATTTCAATATCGTACCCGATGACCGTGATGTGCATGATCCCGAAGGCTGGCGCGAAAAAATACTGTGCAGCACGCCGGAACGCGAAGCCCTGGGCGAAATACTGGATCTTGGTTTCCAGGATACGTTCCGCCTGTTTGAGCAGGAGGAAAGAACCTGGAGTTGGTGGGATTACCGCATGAATGCCTTCCGCCGCAAGATGGGCCTGCGCATCGACCTGGTACTGGCCTCAAAAGCCATGGCCGAACGCTGCATCGCGAGCTATGTGGATATCGA
>JAIVWI010000171.1:0-6548 GCA_048636595.1 Oceanospirillum sp.
TTTGTAATCGGTGGCCTGCTCAATGCCTGGGGCAGTAATGCACGTCTCGGCAAGGGCGAGTACCTGGTTGCCGAGGCCGATGAAAGTGACGGTTCTTTCCTGCTCCTGCAACCCGTGGTCGCGCTGGTGACCAACATAGACCGGGATCACCTGGAAGCCTACGACAATAGTTTTGATAATTTGAAAAAGGCCTTCCTTGAATTCCTGCACCATCTTCCGTTTTACGGCGTGGCCGTGTTGTGCCTGGATGACGAAAATGTCGCCAACATGATCCCCGCGGTAACCCGTGCGGTGGTGACTTACGGCCTGTCGGAAGAAGCGGACATCCGTGGAAGTGATCTCCAGCAGGAAGGCCGGGTGATGTATTTCAATGTGCACCTCCCCAATCAATCCCAGGCACTGCCGGTCAGCCTGAATTTGCCCGGTGTGCACAATGTGCGTAACGCGCTGGGCGCCATTGCCATCGCCTGGGAATTGGGCGTGGACATCGCTTCGGTAATAGAAATCCTGGCCGGGTTCGAGGGCATTGACCGGCGCTTTGCGGAAGTGGGGCGGTTTGAAGTCGGCACCGGCGGGGTGATGGTTATCGAAGATTATGGCCACCATCCCTCCGAATTGACCGCGACCATCGCGGCAGCACGCTCAGGCTGGCCGGACAAGAGAATCGTTACGGTATTCCAGCCCCACCGTTACAGCCGCACACATGCCCTGTTCGACGAGTTTTCCCAGGCCCTGGCAGACTCCGATGCGGTGGTGCTGACCGATATATATCCGGCAGGTGAAGAAGCAATAGACGGCGTGGACAGCGGCGCTTTGTGCCAGTCCATCCGGGCCAGGGGGCGGGTGAACCCCGTTCTGATCTCCAATGTATTCGACCTGCCGCGGGAATTGCCGGCGATGCTGGAAGATGAGGACCTGGTTCTGCTGATGGGGGCCGGAAGCATAGGCCAGGTTGCCCAGGAGATCCGGGAAAAAGGTTTCTGCGCGGAGGCTGTCTTGTGAGCACTGTAGCGCAGCGAAAAATCCACAACGCCGCCGATTTCGGCAGGGTCGGCCTGGTTATCGGCGGTGACAGCGCCGAACGGCAGGTCTCCCTGGATGGCGGCAAGGCGGTGGGCGCTGCGCTCGCCCGGAATGACGTGGATTATTCAGTCTACGACGGCCCAATGCCCCTGTTCGAAGCCATTCACCGGGGTGAAATCGACCGGGTATTCAACCTGATCCATGGGCCGGATGGGGAAGACGGTTCACTGCAGGGTGCGCTGCAGTTGATGAACGTGCCCGTCACCGGCGCCGACCTGCCATCTTCCGCATTGACCATGGACAAGATCCGGTCCAAGTGGGTGTGGGAGCGCAATGGAATCAACACACCCCCGTTCGAGTACTTTGGGCCGGATGACCAGGCTTATAACCGGGCTCTCGAGAGGTTTGACCTGCCCGTATTCGTCAAGCCCACCGGTTTGGGCTCCAGCATTGGCATCTCGAAAGTATCGGATGCCGGCGACCTGGAAGAGGCCGTAAACCTGGCCCGGCGTTACGGCGACACGGTCATCATAGAAGCGTCAATTACCGGTGGAGAATATTTTGCCGGCGTGCTGGAACGCCTGACGCTGCCCCTGATCCGGATTGAGACACCCCGTGAGTTCTACGACTACAAGGCCAAATACGAATCGGACGATACTTCGTATTTTTGCCCCTGTGGACTGCCTGCGGATATTGAGTCCGGACTGCGTGAGATGTCGCTGAAAGCCTTCGACATCCTCGGCACTTCCGGCTGGGGCCGGGTGGATTTCCTGCTGGATGAGGCGGGCATACCCTGGTTCCTGGAAGTCAACACCACCCCTGGCATGACGGACCACAGCCTGGTGCCGCAAGCAGCAGCGCAGCTGGGTATCGGCTTTGATGAACTGGTATGGCGCATCCTGGAGACAAGCCTGTGAACCGAAGCAATATGCGGGTCAGCGGAATCAACTACCACGACAGCCGTGGATTCAGTCATGGGCTGCTGACCATACTGCTCCTGTTCATGATGGCCACTGCCGGTTTTGTCTGGGTCAGCATGGGGATTGTGGCCAGGGACCGCTGGCCGATTCGCTGGCTCGAGATCAATGGCTCATTCCAGCGCGTGAGCGCCGAACAATTGCGGGCCAGCCTGACACCCCTGATCGCCTCCAGCTTTTTTACCATCGATTTGCAGGCTTTGCGTGATGCTGCGGACCGGAACGCCTGGGTCTCGGCCATCAGTGTGCAGAAGCGCTGGCCCGATACCGTCGTCGTCGAAGTCGAGGAGTTCGTACCCTTTGCACACTGGAACCGGGGGCAACTGATTTCAAGCCGGGGCGAAGCGTTCTCCGTGCCGGAAGCAGACGGCTTACAGGGTTTGCCATGGTTGAGCGGCCCGCAGGACCAGCTCGACCAGGTTCTCAAAAACTGGACCAAATTCAATGATGAACTGGCGTCCGCCGGCCTGGAAATACAGCAAATGACACTCGACCGGCGCGGCGCCTGGTCGATGGTTCTGAACAACGGAACCAGCGTACACCTGGGCCGTGAGGCGACCTGGGAGCGGCTGCAACGCCTGATGAGCAGCTGGAATGCGTTGCTGCAGGGTCAGAACGTGCCGCCGCATGATGTCGACTTGAGATATACAAACGGGTTCGCGGTCCTCTGGCCACGCGAATCCGGCAAACGGGAAGGGAAAGACAGCTAAATGAAGCCAAAAAAATCTGAAAAATCACTGGTTGTGGGGCTGGATGTAGGCACGTCCAAGATCGTGGCCATCGTAGGGGAGAGCCAGCCTGACGGCACGGTCGAAGTCATCGGCCTGGGTTCACATCCTTCACATGGATTGAAACGCGGCGTAGTGGTCGACATGACTTCAACCGAACAAGCGATACAACGTGCGGTTGAAGAGGCGGAATTGATGGCCGGTTGCGAGATTCACTCGGTATTCGCGGGAATCTCCGGCAATCACATCCGCAGCCTGAATTCCGACGGCACGGTGGCGATCAAGGACAAGGAAGTATCGGAAGGCGACTTGGAGCGCGTGCTGGAGGCTGCGCGCGCAGTACCGGTGGCTGCCGACCAGAAAATCCTTCATGTGCTTCCCCAGGAATACGTTATCGATAACCAGGACGGCATTCGCCAGCCCATTGGCATGGCGGGGGTGCGGCTGGAAGCACACGTCCACGTCGTCACGGCGGCCTTGAGCGCCACCCAGAATATCAGCAAGTGTGTTGCACGCTGCGGACTGTCGGTTGATGAACTGATCATGCAGCCGCTGGCGGCCAGCTACTCTGTACTAACTGAAGATGAAAAAAATCTCGGCGTTTGCCTGGTGGACATCGGCGCCGGAACGACGGATATAGCTGTTTTTACCCAGGGCGCCATTCGCCACACGGCTTGCATCCCGATTGCCGGCGACCAGGTGACAAACGACATTGCTGTCGCTTTGCGCACACCGACACAGCACGCCGAAGACATCAAGATCAAGTATGCCTGCGCGCTGGAACAGTTGGCGCGTAACGACGAGAGCATCCAGGTGCCCAGTGTAGGAGACCGCACCACGCGCCACCTGGCCCGCCAGACCCTGGCACAGGTAGTGGAAGCGCGATACCGCGAGTTGTTTTCGCTGGTGCAGGCGGAATTGAGGCGCAGCGGCTTTGAAAACGTTGTGTCTGCAGGGCTGGTCATGACCGGGGGCGCTTCCCGGATCGAGGGCGCTGAAGAACTGGCCGAGGAGATTTTTCACATGCCGGTCCGGCTGGCGACTCCACGGTATGTGACCGGGTTGTCGGACGTGGTTTCCAACGCGATCCACGCAACCGGTGTTGGACTGTTGCTGTACGGCAACCAGGCTGATTCCAGCCGCGCCCCGCTTCCGACAAGCGGGGGAGATACATTTTTTGATCGTGTCCGGAGTTGGTTCCGGGGCGAATTTTAGTGGGAGTTCACAGGGCAGGACGGAATAAGTCACAAGAGCCGTTTAAAGACGGTCGACACTCCGGAATTCCAGTGATTACATCAACGGCGAGCGAGAGGAGAAATACCAATGTTTGAATTAGTAGAAAATTACACACCCAGCGCGAATATCAAGGTCATCGGCGTAGGAGGGGGCGGCGGAAATGCAGTTGCGCAGATGATTGACGCCAATATCGACGGCGTGGAATTTATTGCGGCCAACACGGACGCGCAGGCACTGCGCCAGTTCAAGGGCAAGACCATCCTGCAGATCGGCTCCAGCGTCACCAAGGGGCTGGGGGCGGGCGCCAACCCGGAAGTCGGCCGGCAGGCGGCACTGGAGGACCGTGACCACATCATTGAAATGCTGGCCGGCGCCGACATGGTGTTCATCACCGCGGGAATGGGTGGCGGCACCGGCACGGGTGCGGCCCCGGTTATTGCCCAGGCGGCAAAGGAACAGGGCATCCTTACTGTTGCGGTTGTTACCAAGCCGTTCTTTTTCGAAGCCAGGCGCCGCATGTCGATCGCAGAAAAGGGCATCGAAGAACTGGCTGCGCATGTGGATTCCCTGATCACGATCCCCAACTCCAAGCTGGCGGAAGTACTCGGCGGCGAGATCCTCCTGTTGAACGCCTTCAAGGCCGCCAACGATGTCTTGCAAGGCGCTGTTCAGGGTATTGCAGAGTTGATTACCCGGCCCGGCCTGATCAATGTCGATTTCGCCGACGTCCGTACCGTGATGTCTGAAATGGGTATGGCGATGATGGGCTCCGGCCAGTCATCCGGTGATGACCGGGCCATCATGGCGGCCCAGGCGGCAATTGGCAGTCCCCTGCTTGAAGACGTAGATCTGTCCGGCGCTTGCGGCATCCTGGTCAATATTACCGCGGGCACCAATCTTACGATGAAAGAATTCGAAGAAGTGGGCAGCACCGTATCCGACCTGGCCTCGGAAGATGCCACCGTTGTCCTGGGTACCGTGATCGACTCCGATATGGGTGACGACTTGCGGGTTACGGTTGTGGCGACCGGCATTGGCGAACCCGTACGCAGCACCAGCTTCCACGAAAAGCCGATCCGCCTGGTAGCCAACGGTACATCGGGGCTTCCTGACACAGGCCTGCCTGAAGATGGAGCCGTTGAGGAGTTCAACCAGGATCGTGACCGGCGCATTGCGGGTTCAGCGAGCAAGGACCTGTTTGAGCAGCAGAAGGATATCGACTACCTGGATATTCCGTCGTTCCTGCGCACCCAGGCGGATTGACCAGCCGGCAAATCGCACAAGCCGGCATATTGAACAATATTGGGTTTAACGGCGTCATCCCCCCTCTCCGGGGATGCAAGTCCGGTAACCGGAAAACCACACTCGCCGTACCGGCCTGTGTTCAGTCCGGGGTTTTTCGGTTGCCGGAGCCACCTGTTTTGAAATGGTTCTGTGATGGACGTGTCAGGACTTGTTAAAATGTTGTTAAATTACCACAAATGTTGCATAAATGCCGATTTAGCGGCTATGAAGCATACCCCTGGTGTGCTAATATGCCGCAGGTTTTGAGGGCTTGAGGAGTTCCCAATTATGATTAATCAGCGCACCCTCAAAAATGTTATCCGCGCCACCGGAGTTGGCATTCACACCGGTGAAAAAGTTTTCATGACGCTGCGTCCCGCGGCCGTCAATACAGGCATCATTTTCCGGCGTACAGACCTCGACCCCGTGGTGGAGGTTCCGGCCTTTGCAACTCATGTCGGCGACACCAGCATGAATACTTCTCTGGAAAAGGATGGTGTCCGGGTTTCCACCGTGGAGCACCTGATGTCGGCTTTTGCGGGCCTGGGAATCGATAATGCATATGTTGATCTCAGTAACCCTGAAGTGCCGATTATGGATGGCAGCGCGGGTCCGTTCGTGTTCCTTATCCAGTCTGCGGGCATCGAAGAGCAGTCAGCCGCCAAACGATTCATTCGCATCCTGGAACGGGTTGAAGTGCGGATGGAAGATAAGTGGGCCCGTATCGACCCCTATGATGGTTTCCGCGTCTCCTTCAAGATTGATTTCAACCACCCCGTGTTCAAGTCCCATGTTTCGTTTGCATCGGTGGATTTCTCGACCACTTCCTACCTGAAGGAAATTGCCCGGGCCCGTACCTTTGGTTTCATGCGCGACATTGAAATGCTGCGCGAGAGAAACCTGGTTTTAGGCGGCAGCATGGACAACGCGGTTGTGCTGGATGACTATCGCATCCTGAACGAAGACGGTTTGCGCTACGAAGATGAATTTGTGAAACACAAGGTTCTGGACGCGATCGGTGACCTTTATCTGCTGGGGCATGGCCTCATCGGGGCATTCTCGGGTTACAAATCAGGCCACGAACTCAACAACCTGTTGCTGCGTGAACTCCTGGACAGACCCTCAGCCTGGGAAGAAGTCACCTTCGACGACTCAGAAGCCATCCCCGTATCCTACGCCAACCCCGCGCACGCCACCTTGTAAGAGGTCCCTTGGGGCCGACCCAGCCTGTAAGAGGTCCCTTGGGGCCGACCGTCCAAGTCGCGCGCAAGCACGCTCGTACATGTAAGAGGTCGCTTGG
>JAIVWI010000172.1:0-6521 GCA_048636595.1 Oceanospirillum sp.
ACCAAATTTAGCATTAACAGCACTAGCTGCACCTAGCTGTAAAATGTCATTGCCACCCGCCCAGAGCAAGACGATATCCGGTTGATACCTGGCTGATACGGTTTTGGCGATTCTTACCAGCTCATCTGTGCGGTAGCCGGCATGCCCCTGGTGATCTCTATCGAATTCGGTCAGATACTTTGGATACAAATCCAGGTCCGGGTCGTTGTCGAAAGTGAATCTTTTGTTGCCTACGAAATCGACGTCGAAACCTGCGTCAATCAGCTTGAACCAGAGATCGTAGCGATAGGATACATGATGCTTAATGCCATCGGTCCAGGAATCTCCCAGGGGCAATATCTTCACGGCCTGTCCGTGTGCGGATTGGGCAACCACCAAAAGGATGAAAAAAATCAACCCCAGCGAAGACAGGCAGGAGCAACGTGTTGCAGGCCGATTTAATATGACTTGGTTTTGAAATGTCATTTTTGTCTCTCCTTGAATCGAAGGAATGTTGGTGATCGAGTTGGAATTGTACTGATGCTTGTCTAAACAAGTAACGAAATAATGGTAAAACTTGGACGAAATTTGGCTGAACCTGAAAATCAACCCTTCCACCCGGTTGGCGCTGGGCATCATCAACAGCAGCGCCCGGATGCTGACTTTGAAGTTCTCGCTCGACACACAGCACTTAGAATCGAATGACTCTCGAATATGGATCGAAGCAGGATTGCTTACTCAACCCGCGTCCAGTCCTGCCCGATGCAAATGAATGAGATGCAACCTTCCACGTCCAGCACATCTCCCTTGAGGTGCAATTTTGACTTGTAGGTCTTGTTCTTTTCCGGATCCCAGACCGTACCTCCGGAGTAGTTTTTTCCGTCGTGTGACTTCATATCCATAACTATCGGTTCATCCGCCCTATACACATTTCTGTAACAAATCGACACGGACAGGTATCAAAAAATGTGCACCATCATCACCGATGTGCTGTTCAAAACGTTGTTTGATCAGCTTATATAGTTTCTCATCCAGCGTGTGATTGCTATGCGTGGCTTTGATTGTTTCATTTTCAAACTCAGCAAAATTCTCAAATTTCCGCGGCGCATTAAAAAATGTTTCTTCAAGCAGGCTGAACCAGCCGTCATCAACTGCTTTTTTTACCGCGTTGAATGCAGCCTCACGAACTTTTTGTTCGTCGTGGAACAAACGCAGAATGTCATTAAAATCACCGGCAAAGACCGGCTCGGATATATAAACCAGACCACCCTGCTTCAACACACGACTGATTTCGTGCATTGACGGTTCCATTAATTCTGGCGGTACATGGTGCAGCGATTTAAACATGAACACCACGTCGACCGATTCATCTTCCAGTGGAATTTCCTGCGCACCGGAGAGGCCAAACGTCACATTGGGCAAATCCGTAATCTGCAGGTTTTTGTGATGGGCAATCTCGTCAACTTCAAATGCGGTAATTTTACGATCAGCACCGGATGTCGCAATGTTGCGGGTGATCTCAGCGCTGCCACAACCCAGCTCCAAAATATGTTTACCATCCAGCGCCAGCAGGTCATTGTATATTTCGGATTCAGGACAGGTAACATCAATTTGTTCGGCTGCTATTTTCATTGTCAGCGCGTAAAGGGTTTGATGCCAATGGCTTCGTAGAGTTGTGCGGGGTCATACCAGCGGTCGCCTTTGAAGACGGCGACGGGTTTGCGTACGGCGCTGATATTTTCCAGGGGGTTGCCTTCAAGCAGCACGAAATCGGCCTGTTTTCCCTCGCTGATCGAGCCAGTCTGGTCCGCCACGCCTGCGACTTTGGCTGATCCGATGGTGGCGATTCTCAGGACATCAGCGTTACTGATCCCGGCGCGGTGATAGAGTTCGAGTTCGCGGTGCAGGGTAAAGCCCGCCATGGCATCGGTGCCGGCGACCAGGGGAACGCCTGCTTTGTGCAGTTTGCCGATCATTTCCAGCAGTGCGTCCGCAGACCTGGCGTAGCGGGCGGCATTGCTGTCATTGATGTCCATCTCGCCACCCAGCATGCTGCGCCTCACCGAGGGCGGCATGTGATCGGCAATCATCGCGTACTCGGGGTTAAGTTCACCCGAGCGGTGGCGGAACATCCCGTCGAATATGGTCACTGTCGGGTCGACCACGATGCCTTTTTCCCTAAGCAACTCTATAAACGCATTTACGGAGGGTGAATCCAGGTCCATGTCGCCCGCTTTCTCGGCTACCAGCGAAAATCGCAGCGGTGTGCGCGTGTCGTCTTCCGGGCCGGCCAGGAAATTCAGAAACAGCATATTGATGTGCTGAATTTCGTCAAAGCCGTCATTTACCGCCTGGCTGGCCGTCATGTAGGAAGGAATATGGCCCGACAGGCGCATACCGAGCCGGTGGGTTTCTTCGGCAATGGGTTTGACCCACTCCGGTTCAATCGAAGAATAGATCTTGATCTGGGGGTAACCCATTTCAGCATATTCCCGAACCATGACCAGTGCATCGTCCAGGCTTTGCGCCAGGCGCCCGGTCGGTGCGGAATACGGGCTTTTCTTGTCAATGAAGCCGGCAGTGAACGAACGCGGCCCGATCACTTCACCCGAATCGAACGACTGGCGAATGGATTTCAGCCGCACCGGATCATTGGCCATGTCACGCACGGTGCTGACGCCGGCCGCTATATGCATGAGCCCGGCCTCCAGGGACAGGTGGGTGTGCATATCCCACAAACCGGGAATCAGGGTCAGGCCCTGGCCGTCGATAATCCTGGTTGCAGCATCATCAGCAGGGGGTGGTTTCAACCTGGCATCATCCATGATTTTCACGATCTTGCCGTTTGAAACCGCGACCAGCTGGCCGGTCTTCAAGGTTCCGCTTTCCACGTTGACGATGGACACATTCCTGAGAATCCAGTCCGCGGGCAGCTTGTTGGTGAGTTTCTCAGCCAACCGGCGGTGATAGTCCTGCTCGGCGCGATCCTGGATTTCCTGCAACAGGGGCAGTACCTCATGGAATCCCCGGGGTGTCAGGCCCATCCAGCCCAGGGCAATCGCGAACAGCTCATTATCTGCATCCAGCCACAGGTATTGAGGTGTGAAACTCAAGCCGCTGATCGCATAAAGCGAAACCCGTTGTTCCTGTTCAGCGTGAGTGATGACTTTGTCTGTTACTTTCTGAATGGAGGCCTTGCCGGCGGGAAGCAGGTTCAGCTCTCCCGCAGGGCTGGCCAGCAGTGCCCGCGCCAACATGGCAATCTGTTCAGGTGTGCCATCGTTTGCGGAGTAATAACCCTGCCCGGCTGCCGCTTCGCCATCTTCCAGCGTGCTTTTCCAACGAGCCTTGCCATTTTCTACCGAAAATGATTCATCAACAGGCGCGCCCATGTAGGAATGGCCGCTGACCTGCAGTGAAGTGAGCATTCCGGTCTCATCCGACTGTGCCTCTTCGTGTATCTTCGGCCCGCGTCCCCGGTCGTTGAATTCAAAGTCCGCCACGCGTGTTCCATCGGCCCGGATCTCAAGCACATGGGAACCGGATACTGTGTCGGCAGTCAGCCAGTCGTAGTGGCGGGTGGTGGGTTTATCGGCAATGGCATGTGCCGGCAAGAGCAGAAATGGCAACAGGAAGGCGAGGCGGATAAATATTCGGGTGAGATGCGGGTCGTTCATGGCTTCACTGCCTTTGGGAAAGATATTATTTTAACCTGCTTATTGCGCGAAGGATCCGGAATTTGCAGGTTAGAATGGTGTGATGGACCTGAGACACCGTTCGTGGCACGAGCTGGACATTGCGGAGACAGCAGCCGCGCTGACGGTTGACCCGTCACGTGGCCTGGACGCGGAGGACGTAGAGCGCAGACGGGAACTTGCCGGCCCCAATATTCTACCCGAAGCCAGCCGACGGTCCTCGATCAGAGCCTTCCTGGAGCAATTCCAGAGCCCCCTGATCTACATTCTTTTCATCGCCGCCATTTTCGCCTTTGCACTGGACAGGTACGGTGATTCCATCGTGATCCTGGTGGTCGTGTTCATTAACGCCATACTTGGCTGGTTTCAGGAACGGCGTGCAGAACGCTCAATGGAGGCCCTGCGCCAGTTATCGGTGCTCAGGGCCATGGTCGTGCGCGAGGGCGAGGAAAAAGACATTGAGGTCAGCGAACTGGTGCCGGGGGACATTATCCTGCTGGCAGCCGGGGATGGCGTGGGAGCGGATGCGAGACTGCTGGAAGTCACAGTACTCGAAGCCGCCGAAGCCACGCTGACCGGTGAGTCAATGCCGGTCGCCAAACACGCGCGCGCCCTGCCACTGGAGACCCTGCTGGCTGACCGCGCCAACATGGTCTATTCGGGCACGTACATTACGTCCGGGCGGTGCCGGGCACTGGTAGTGTGCACCGGCCAGGAGACCGAGGTCGGAAAGATAGCGCAGATGACCGAGGAGGCGGAAACGCCAAAGACCCCACTCGAACTCTCCATTGCCCAGTTCGGACGCTACCTGGTAGCCGGCGCGATCGCCCTGTTTGTAGCGGTGATGACCTTCGGCCTGTTGCGTGGCATCGGCACCGTGGAAATCTTCATGGTGGCCATCAGCCAAATGGTCTCCATGGTGCCCGAAGGCCTGCCGGTCGCGATGACTATCGCCTTGTCCGTTGGCATGCAACGCATGGCGAGGGAGGGTGCGATCGTGCGCCGCCTGGCTGCGGTGGAGACGCTGGGATCAACCAGCGTTATCTGTTCTGACAAAACCGGGACGCTGACACGCAATGAAATGACCGTCACCAACATCTGGCTACCCGGCGGCCGGCAAATCCAGGTATCCGGCGCCGGATACGAGCCAATGGGCTCGCTGACACAAGGTGAAGTGGTACTGACTGCCGAGACAGACGATGGCCTGCGGCCATTGATCCGGGCGGGCGCGCTGTGCAACAACGCTCACATTATCCCGCCGGACCGGGAAAACCGCCACTGGCGTTCGCTTGGCGACCCGACCGAAGCAGCCTTGCTGACCCTGGCCAGCAAAGCCTGCGTGGAGTCGCCCCAGACACTGCGGGCGTGGATGCGGCTGGCTGAACTTCCTTTCGACCCGGATGCGGGCATGATGGCGACTGCGCATGTGGATCCCGAGGGCAATCACCATGTCCTTATCAAAGGTGCGCCCGAGTCCATCATCGATCGCTGTAGCCTGGTGAATATCGATGGTCAATACGTCGCACTGGATGCCGCAGGATGCAAAACCGTTATCAGTGCCGCTGAAGAATTAGCCGGCAGGGCCCTGCGCGTTCTGGCCATGGCTGAGATTCGTGGCGCCGCCCTGGATCCGGGAGCGGGCTTTGAAGGGATGAACGGGGAAGCCGTCCTGCTGGGACTGGTCGGCATGATGGATCCGCCACGCGAGGAAGTCAGATCATCCATCATCAAGTGCCAGCAAGCCGGTATGCGGACGGTCATGGTGACCGGCGACCACAAGTCCACCGGGCTGGCGATAGCACGCATGCTCGGTATCGCGCGCAGTGGTGACCGCGCGGTCGATGGCCGCGAACTGGAATTGATGCCGGAGCAGAACCTGCGTTCTGACATCGACACCGTGGCCGTATTCGCCCGCGTCCACCCGGCACAGAAATTGCGCATCGTGGAAGCTCTTCAATCCCGTGGCGAAGTTGTGGCCATGACCGGCGACGGTGTCAACGATGCCCCGGCTCTGTCCCGGGCGGATGTCGGTGTGGCCATGGGCATCACCGGTACCGAAGTCGCCAAGTCTGCCTCAGATATCGTGATCACGGATGATAACTTCAGGACCATCGTCCGGGCAGTGAAAGAAGGACGGCTGGTCCACCGCAACCTCGGCAAGGTCATCCTCTACCTGTTCGCAACCTCCATGGCGGAGATCGCAGTGCTGCTTGCGGCCCTGCTGCTGGGTTATCCACTGCCCCTCGCTGCCGTGCAGATCCTCTGGATCAATATCGTAACCGAGGGCACGGTCACGGTGAACCTGATCATGGAGCCACCGGAAGGGGACGAGATGCATCTTAAGCCGGTGTCGATCAACCAACCCCTGCTAAACAGGCGTCTTTTGCGGCGCGTCATACTGATGACGCCGGTCATGGCCGCATCGACCTTCGGCTACTTTGCCTGGTCTGTTTCCCAGGGCCTGCCCTATGCCCAGGTGCAGACAGAAACCTTTACCCTGCTTGCAGCCTGCCAGTGGTTCAATGTGCTTAACTGCCGTTCCGAAACCCGCTCCGCCCTGAGTTTCGACCTGTTTCGCAACCCCTGGATGCTGGGCGGCCTGACGCTGAGTATCCTGCTGCAGTTGCTGGTAATTTACTGGCCGCCCATGAATGCGCTGTTTCACACCGTGCCGATCTCCGGCGCCAATTTCCTGGTCATAACCGCGGTCGCCAGCCTCGTGCTGTGGGCTGAAGAAGTGCGCAAGTTGTTCGCACGCCGCCGCCAGCAATGAGTGAAGTCCACAACATTGTCAACCATCGGATCCGGTTGATCAGGCCGGAGGACAATCCTGCCGTGGCGCAGATC